>JBBREM010000089.1:0-10579 GCA_038202925.1 Fimbriimonadales bacterium
GATCGCGTTTTGGCCGGTGTTCGCGTCGAGGACGAGGAGGACCTCGTCGGGCTTGCGCCCGAGAGATTTCTCCGCCATGCGGGCAATCTTGGATAGCTCCGCCATGAGATCGGCTTTGCTGTGCTGGCGGCCGGCGGTGTCGGCGAGAACGAAATCGACGCCTCTCGCCTTGGCGGCCTGGATGGCGTCGAAGATGACGGAGCTGGAATCGGCGCCGGGCTGGGCGCGCACGATCTCCGCGCCGACGCGGTCTGCCCATACTTCGAGCTGCTCAATGGCAGCGGCTCTGAAGGTGTCACCTGCCGCCATGATGACTTTGAACCCGCGCTTGATGAGGAGATTGGCGACCTTGGCAATCGTGGTGGTCTTCCCCACGCCATTGACGCCCACGAAGACGAAGAGGGAAGGACCCTCCTCGCTGACTTCCAGCCCTGGCGCGCCTTGCTGCTGGAAGCGGTCGGCGATGGCCTTCTTGAGCCTGTCCCGCATGGCTTCGGGCTCGGTGATCTTTTCGTCGCGGACGGCTTTCTTTAGATCGTCGAGGATTTCGCCGGCGGTGACGACGTGGGTGTCGGCCTGGATGAGGGCTTCCTCGAGCTCCTCGTAAAATTCATCGTCGATGACGCCCCGCCCCATCATGCGGTCGAAACGCTGCATCAAGCCCTTGAACATTGGTTAAGAGGATATCCGGATGGGGGTGCTGGGTATTGGGTGTTGGGTGTTGGGTGTTCGGCCCTGAGGGGTGGTCACTGGTCGTGAGAATTGAAAACTCTTACTGCGGCGAGCCATCTATGCCACTCCTGGCATTGTTGCAGCCTTCGCGCTAGGCGGTCGGGGAGGGCGGGCTGGAGGAAATCCTTGTGGGTTTGGAGGCGCATGCGCTCCGTTCGAGCAAGCTCGACGCGCTTGAGTTTCGAGCCTTGCAGCACCTCGTACCAGAGCAGAACGCTCCAAACGTTTTGGCTCGGATACTGCTTGGCGATTAGCTTCTTGAAGCGCTGATCTTCCTTCGAGAGGTCTCTAATCTCCTCGCCTCGCGGATCGGCGAATCGGTTGATGCGCTGAAGGCGAACGAGGTACGAGTGATAAAAGGGAATCTCGAACACCGGGCCCTTGAAGGCTTGGTTGACGATGAAATTGGTGGCGTCGTGGTCGATGTGTCCTTGCTCGAACGCGCCGCAGCAGACCCGGTCCGGACTCGTTAAGTCAAACCAGGCTTTGAACCGTGGGAGCATCTCCGCGATATGATTGGCCACGCCCCGGTCTGGCGCATCGAAGAATTCCAAGTGATCCTGTGGAACGCCGATCAAGCTCGCCGCAGTCCGGGCTTCCGCCTCCCTTGCGGGGGTGCTGTGGGTCCAGCTTAGGAAAACGGGGTTGCCGTTTTCGACGAGTCGCTTGATCCAGGCGCAAATGGAAATCTCGTCGTCAGGATGGGTCATTGCGAATGCCCAGCGGAGATTTGGATCGAGGTCGAAGATCATGGATGCGGGTGTTGGGCGTTGGGTGTCGGGTTTCAGGTATTGGGGATTGTGGATTGTGGATTGTGGATTGGGGATTGGGGATTGGGGATTCGACCCTAAGGCGTGAGCGTTACGAGATTGGTGTCGGGTGTCGGGGTAAGAATTGGCCTGCTAACCCTTCTCCAGCTTCTTTAAGATGCTCGATGTGGATCGACCTTCCAGGAAGGGCAGGACGATTACTTCGCCGCCGTAGGATTCCACAACTGGCGATTCGGGCAAGTCCTCCGCCCTGTAGTCGCCGCCTTTGACGTGGACCTCGGGGTGCAGATCTCGGATGAGGCGCTCGGGGGTTGGATCGTCGAAGATGATGACCCCGTCGACAGCTCTCAGCGCGCGAAGGACCTCGGCGCGATCATCCTCCTGATTAACGGGCCGGTTGGGACCTTTGCCCAGGGCCCGAGCAGAGGTATCCGAGTTGATCCCCACGATAAGCAGATCGCCAAACTCGCGAGCCCGCGCAAGATACTGCACGTGCCCGGCGTGCAGGATATCGAATACGCCGTTGGTGAAGACGAGCTTCTTCCGATGCCGCAGTTCCATGGCGTCTTCAAGCTTCAAGGGCAACCTCCACGGAGTTATAGACGTCCTCGGGCTTGATTTGCCACCGATCTTCGGCGAAGTGGCACCGCTCGATCTGCCCATAGGGACAGCTGCGCTCGGGGCGGGTGGCCCAGTAGAGGCCGATCGCCGGGATGCCGAGGGCGGCGGCGATGTGGGTGCTGCCAGTGTCTCCTCCCACGTGGGCTTTCGCCAGGGAGATCAGCGCGATCAGCTCGCCAAGGCTCGTTTCGCCGACGAGATTGGTGAACTCGGTGCCCGGCAGAATGTGGTTCGCTTTGGGTGCATCGGCAGGGCTGCCGATGAGAACGCAGTGGACGCCGGCTCGCGAGAGGCGGTCGATCAGGGCGGTGTAATGCTCAGCCGGCCAGCGCTTCGATTCGCGAGCGGAAAAGGGGTTGAGCACGACGATCTTGTCAGCTTTTGGGATCTTGGTTTTGACAGAGGCGAGGTTCTCCGGCTTCGGAGTCAGTGCGAAATCGGCGGTGTCTGCCTCGCAGCCTGCGGCTCGGACGACATCGACATATTGATCCACCACGTGAATCGAGGATGGATCGGGGGTTACGCGGCGGCTGAAGAGCTGCGCACCCTCGCGCTGCCAGTGGTAGCCAAACTTATCCTTCGCTTTAGCTTTACTGAGCACGAGTCCGCTCTTAAGGAGGCCCTGAAGATCAAACGCGACGTCGTAGTTGCCGCCGCTCCAATTCTTGCGCAGAATGACTTCATCGACGGCGGCGCAACTTCGGACGATGTCGGCAAACCGCTCGTCGACAACCCATGTAATGTGAGCGCCGGGCACCCCTTGTTTGAGCGCGGCAGCAGCGGGCAGCGAGCACACGACATCGCCGAGGGAAGACAACCTGACGATCAAAGCTTTCAACGCAGATCGCCTCGCGAGCACATGCACGGGCCAAGCTGGAGCAGCTCTTGCATGGACTCGACCACCCGCGAAACGGACAAATTCGTCATGCAGGCGATATCGCCTCGAAAGCAGTAGCGCTTCCGGCAGGGAAGGCAGCTCAGCGAGGAATCGCTGAGGACGATCGCGTGTGGATTCAGGGGGCCGCTTCTATCGGGGTCGGCGGCACCAAACAGCGCGACCGTCGGCGTGTGCAGCGCCGATGCGATGTGCATCGGGCCCGTATCGCAGGTTAGAAAAACATCGGCTCGTGCGATCATTGCTCCAAGCTCTTTGATGGTGAGTTTGCCGGCGACGTTGAGCACTCGGGGATCGTTGCCGGCTACGAAGCTGGCAAGCTCAGTCTCATTCAGACCATCCAGTGGCGAGCGAACCGAACCAGGAGCCCCGAGCACGACCACCTGCGCCCGTCCGGCAAACTGGCTCGCGACGTTGCGAAAGTTTTCGGCGGACCACCGGTTGACGGGCTGGGAGGCACCGGGGTTTAGGACGACGACGGGGAGGCCGTAGGCGGAATGCGCCCGGAGCGTTTCTTCGATTCGCTGGCGAGCTTCGTCGGCGACGAAGAAGTCGAGTTGCTCGGTCGGAACGTGATCGATGCCGATCTTTCGCAGCTCTTTCGCGCAATCGTCGACGGCATGAGCCGATCTGCCCGTGACCCGGTCCAGGCCACGGGTTTTTTGATAGACGATCCCCTTCTTGGGCAGGGCCGCGATGAGCAGAAAGTAGGTCTTAACGCTCGGCTGCATATTCAGGACGAGATCGTATCGCTCGCGATGGACTCGCACGCACCACTTCAAGAAGTTCAGCCCCAGCACGTCTTGGCCCCGCTTATGGAAGCCGAAAACCTTTCGCACGTTGGGATGGCCGGTGAGGACGTCGCGGACGGGACTTCCCACCATGAAGTCGATCTCGATACCTGGATGCGCCTTGGCGAGAGCCCGCACCATGGGAGTTTCCATCAGGATGTCGCCGAGTCCGCCGAATCGGATAAAGAGGGCCCGCTTGAAGGTTCTCCTTGCCATGAGAATTAGATCAGGCCGCGTTGGCGCGCGCTCTTCCACCGATCGTGCAGCCATAGCCACTGCTCGGGGGTCTCGCGGATGGCCGCTTCCAGGCTCAGGTTAATTGCGCGGGTAATGCCCTCAATCTGCTCGTACCCTGGCAACTGCTGTAGCGGCGGCTTGACTTCGATGCGGTAGCGACCGGGAGCGATCCAGGAGCTGAACATAGGGAGGATGGCCGCACCGGTGCGCGCGTGGATCACCGCCGGACTATTGACAGTGCCGCATGGCTTTCCGAAGAAAGGAACGAAGAGGTCGCCGGAATTCTGGTCGGGAAGGATCCCCACGAGTTCGTTCGCCTTCAATTTCTTGAAGATGCCCCGCGCTGCCGCACCCTTGGACAAGACCTCGATTCCCTGGATCTTTCGAATGCGCAACACGTGAGCGTTCAGACCTTCTTCGGCAGTATCTCGCACGACGATGGTCAGCTTGTGACCCTCGGCGGCGATGGCGTGTGCGGCGCGCTCCCAATTGCCGAGGTGGCCGCTCATGATGATGCCTCCACATCCCTTCTTCAACGCCTCGACGATGTTCTCAAACCCGATGCGCTCGCTGCTGGACAGCACCTCCTCATCGGTACGGAGCTGGCTGCGGACAAAGTCGGCGGCGGTGCGCCCGAAGTGACGAAAGGTGCGCTTAGCGAGTTCCTCGCGCTCCTCAGCGGGCATCGCGGGGAAGGCCAATTCGAGATTGCTGAGGGCGCGGTTTCGGTGTTTGTGGGAGAGGCGATAGGCGAGCATGCCCATCTTTTCGCCGCTGCGCTCGGCGGCTTCTACGCTCTTGTTTAGAAGGGCTTTTTCGGCAAGGAGGAATCCGAAAAGGCCCGCCTTGCGTTCAAACTGCTTCCTTTTCAATCCCATTTAGTTTCGCCCGCAGCCAAGTGCGGAATGCCTCTTCCGGCTGCACGGTGATTTCTTGCCGCGCGATGACGGCGTCGATAGTTTCTACGTCTGGACGGTCGCACAGCTTCACCCAATCCTTGGCAGTTACGACGGTGGGTCGGCCCCGGGGCAGGTCTGTGAGAAGGTTACCATCGGCTAACGGGTCGTGGTCTTGCCTTAGCTCGACATGCGTGAGCTCCAGCCCCCCGGCTCTTAGGGAATCGAGGAACCCTTGCGGGCGGCCGAGGGCGCAGAGCACATTTATTTCCCCCGTTGGCTGCGTGGGCTCCTGGTTTGGATCAATGAATGTCGTCTGACTGGCAATAGTGAACTCGCCCGGGATGATTAGGCCGGCCCTCGAGCGGTTGGCTCTCGGCTCTCGATAGGGGCCGGCGGGTAGGCACCGGTGGTTGGGCTGCGGGGGATCGAGGAGAATCGACAGGTGGTTCTTCAGCGGCAGGTGCTGGAAGCCGTCGTCCATCAGCAGGATTCTGTCGGGGAAGTGGCGGTGCGCGAGCTCGGCGCCGAGCACGCGCCGTCGCCCCACGATGAGCGGGAGGTGCGGCCGCAGCCAACGGATCATCGCCGCCTCATCGCCCCATTCGCTCGCCTTGATCTCGCCTTCGGGGGCGAGTTGCGAGGCTTCTGCCGCCGGGCTGCCGTATCCGCTGCAGCCGATGACAACATTTTCGAGCAGGTCGGCAAGGTGCAGGGTGAGCGGAGATTTGCCGGTGCCGCCGACCATCAGGTTGCCGACGCAGACCACGGGCCGGTGCGGCTCTTCCGCCTTCTTTAGGCCGAGCTTATATATGGCTAGATAGGATTGCCAACCCGCAGCGTAGAGCCAAGATGCGGGGGTGAGCAGGGCGCGAAAGGCGGCCGCCGAGGGGGCGGGCGAGGTCCAGATCTCCTCCCAGTGCATCAGCCCTCCTTGCGTCGGCGCAGCGCGTCGTACAGGGGAATAGCAATCAGGGAGAACAGCGACAGGTAAGGGAAAACCGGAAGGAGGGGAAAGTATTGCGGGGTGCGCGGGACCTTCACTCGCGCCACGAGCGCCTCTGACTCCCTGAGCGGTGCCTCGGCGACGGTTCGCCCCTTGGCGTCAATGATCATGGTGTAACCCAGGGAGGCCGCTCTCACCACGGGAACGCCGGCTTCGATCGCCCGCCAAGTAGCGGCATCGCGAAGCTGTTCGGGAGCGTTGGTGCCGAAATACCAGTCGTCGATCGCCATCACGGCAATAACGTTCGCCCCGTTCGCGGCGTGCTTGTAGCCGACATCGGGGAAGAGCCCCTCGAAGCAAAGCAGGGCACCTACCTTGAATTGCCCCACCGGCACCGTGCGCACCTCGTCGGCGGGCACGAGGTCTCCCTCCGGCAGCTTGAATTTGTTGAGGAAAGGCAGCCACTTGCGGCCTGGCACGTATTCGCCGAAGATCACGAGGCGCGTCTTGTCCGCATATTGCCACTTGCCATCGAAGCTGAAGGCGCTCTGGTGGGCGGGCTCGACGCCGCGCTGGCCCCCGAAGATAATCGGGAGCGCGGGATTGACGTCGAACGTGATCTCGGGCACGTTGCCGGGACTTCGCGCGATGCCTTCGGGCAGCACGAGCAGATCGGCGCCCGCGACTTCCCAACTGATCTCATTGATGCGTTGACCCACCTTCATGGGCGTTAAGCTCTGATCGCCAAACGCCATATCGACGCCGGGTTGGCCGGCGGCTAGCGTCTTCAAATCGCCGTCTGGCTCGACTCCGAACCAAGCGATCGAGAGCGCGAGCAACCCTCCGAAGGAGGCCGCGTACCATCGGATCGACGTGTATTTGGCGCCCGCAAACAGCTCGGCGAGGACGAGGTTGCAAAGGATCACCCACGCCGAGGTGAAGAAGACGGTGCCGAAATGCGCGCTCTGGATGAGCACGGGGAAAGGGGTGAGCGGCATCGCGAGGAACCCGAAGGGAAAGGCGAGGCCGATGATGTAGGAGCGGAAGACTTCGACTCCGACCCAGGCCAGCGGAATCCCCCACATCATCTTTCGTCGGTAGCAGATGCTGGCGAGCCAGGCGAATAGAGCGAAGTAGAACGAGCCGAGGAAGCATCCGAGGAGCCAGGGAATCATGCCTAGGGCGAGGCTGCCGGTCCAATGGCCGGCGAGGGCGGCAACGAACGAGAACTCGCCGAGCCAGAACACAAAGCCGAATACCATGCCCGAGCGGAACGCGCGTTTGCCGTCAGCTTCGCGCAACTGCATCAGCCATGGGACGAGCGCCACGAAGACGAGCAGCCCGAGCCGGAAAGGGGGGAAACAGGCGAGAACTAGCAGGCCGCTTATGAGCGGCGGCCAGAGTTTAGTGAATCGTGCCATCCCCACCAGAACCGTCTACCGAGCCCGTGAGCGACGTCTGCCGCAGGTGCGAGGTGTCGTTGTAGCGCAGCAAATGGAAGCCGCCCTCGGGTCGGCGGCCGATGGTCGTGACGCCTGTATTGTCGAACCTAAAGCTGCGGGCAGTGTAGAGGGTGCCTCTCAGCAGACGGGACAGCAAGAGGGCGGCGCAGCCGCCGTGGGCGATCACCATCATCGGCTCGGCGGAGGCGGCGATTTCATTCGATACGATCTCCAGGCGGTTCCAGACGTCGAGTTGCGACTCGCCGTTCGGGGGCCTGATCTCCTCAACCGAGTCGCCGGTGAGCAGGCTGGTGTCGATGAAGTTCTGGGCGATCTTCTCGAAGGGCTCGCCCTCCCAATCGCCGAACGTGCGCTCTCTCAGATCGTGCCTTACTTCGACATCGATGTTGAGACGTCCGGCGAGGGCTTGAGCGGTGTCGAGGGAGCGCTTGAGGTCGCTGGATAGGATGCGGCGGATGCCGGCGTCGGGCCCGTAGCTCTCGGCCAGGAACCGGGTCTGCCGCTCGCCTTCGGCATCGAGGGGGATATCGGTATGGCCCTGAGCGCGGCGTTCGGCATTCCACGCGGTCTGGCCGTGCCGAACCAGGTAGACGCGCATGGGTTGGGTTATACCGCGCTTGGGTCGTTGGGCGATTGGGCGTGACGAAGACGCTCTCAGAAGCTTCCACAGCAGAGTTGTAGAGGCATGAAGCTGCCGAGGCTTAGCGTCCCTATCCGGTGGCCGGGAGTATACGTTGCCTGCGCCCTCGACCTTCACGCCCTCCGCAAGCGTGAGCATGTTGTCAATGAGGCTCGGGAGCCGCTCCACGATGCGCTTCTCGGCAGCTTTTACTGGCATTGCGTAGAGCTCAGCCTTGTTATGCCTTGTATGGTTGACGGTGGGCATCAGCTGGGGAGGTTGAGTGCCGAGTCATGTGGTCGTTGCGCGTCGAGGTGGTTCGATGTTCGGCGGCAATAACATATAATGTCCGCCGTGCCCGCGCGTCGACCTCTCTCGATCCTAGCCATGGCCATCGCGGCTTGCCAGGGGCACGCCGCGGAGATCGACGCTTACCGCATCGACGCCCGCATCTGGGAGAGCCGTGAATCCGTCTACAAGGCCGCTGGCCAGCCGATAAGCGTCCCGCTCCACATGCCTTACGGCACGATCATGAACGCGATGTTCGATCCTGCCTACGGCAAATTCGTGGTGGACTACGAGGACGGGGGGGATTCGGCGATCTGGACGGGGCACTACCTGGCAGCGGAGGCATACCGGTACGCGGTCGCCCTGCGCGATGGCGGTATCGATCCGCTGACCGGTGTCTTATCGGCCGCCGAGGCACTGGTGAACGTGCGTCGCGCGCTGGATGGACTTGTGAACCTGCGCCTGGTGACCGGAACAGGCCTCCTTGCGCGCTTTTTCGTGCCGAGGGATTCTCCGTTTACGAACGCGTATCACACCTCGATGACCGATCGCACCGGCTCTTTCGCGAGCGGCCGCCTTAACGGAAAGCCTTACATCTGGGTGGGAAACACCTCGCGCGATCAGTATTCCGGAGTGATGTTCGGGTTAGTGACGGCCTACGACCTGGTGCCCGATCCGCAGATCCGAGCGATCATCCGTCGCGAAGTGACAGCGCATCTGAACTTCTTGCTCAAAAACGAGTGGTACATCAGGATGCCGCGGGGACACGTCAGCTCGGCCTTTGTGCTCCGCCCCGATCAGGAACTCGCATCCCTTCAGATTGGCCGCCATGTCAATCCGAGCGCCTTCGAATCCGCTTATGCCGCGCTGTCGTCGTTTGTGCGCTTCGTGAAGGTTCCGATGCAGGTCGAGGGAAGGGACCCGTTCGGCTCCTACTACAAGTTCAACCTCGACTACATCAACATGTTCAGCCTGATCCGCCTAGAGGATGCCGGGTCCCCCAACCTATCCCACTATCGGGAGGCTTACGATTATTTGCGCGCTGCGACGGCAGCTCATGACAACGCGCACTTTAACATGATCGACCGTGCCATTACCGGGCCGTCCCCGACGCGCGATGCCGTAACCGCCTCGCTGCTCGAGCAATGGCTGCAGTACGCCAGGAGAGGCAGCGCGACGGCCACGCTTCCGCTGAATCGTCCATGGACTGCGCCGGCAGGTCTGTACCCGCGAGATCAGAGCCACGCGGACAGAACGGCAGGGGTAGTCGCAGTGCGCGACCGGCCGGTTACCGATTTCCTCTGGCAGCGGACTCCCCAATCGATTTCGAGCTCGGGGAGCGGCACCACGGAGTATCCCGGTGTCGACTACCTTCTGCCCTATTGGATGGCGCGGTTTTACCGGGTGGTCAACGACTAGCTGGGTATTGGGTATTGGGTGTTGGGTATTGATTTCCGCCAACATGGGGTCAGACCTGCCATGGCCGGGCTTCGCCGTGTTCGTTGCCGGTTAGATCGACCCTAAGACCCCCGAGACGGAGGATGCGAACGGGAGCGGGGGGGACGGCGGTGCAGGCGATGTGGGCGATGCCGGACTCGAAGTCGATCCGCTTCACGATGCCGTAGCCGAAGTCTTCGCCGCTCTGCCGGGCGAAGGAGCAGAGCAGGTTTTCGTAAGCGTCGGGGGCGACGACGGTGGCGCGGGTGGCGTGAAAGACGTCGAGCGAGCGGGCGATGACCTGCTCCTCCGGCTCTTCTTCTGAGACCACAAAGAGCGTTCCGCTGGTTACTTCGGCATGCAGCGCGCCCTTGAGGCCGGCTTTGGCGAGGCTGTCGGGATGGAGCCGCTTGCCTGAGCCGAGCCGCGCCCCCTCGATGCACACTCTGCGCAGTTCAATCTCGTGATCGGTGCAGCTCTCGATCAGCTTCAGCCACTGGGCTTTGCGCTGGGCCTGCTGGACCATCTGGGGGAAGGCGGCCTCGATCTCGACCTCCTCGGGACCTACGGGGAAGCCTTCGAGATCGAGCGCGGCCCCCTTGGGCGCGAATATCTCGTCCGGCTGCACCAGTTGCGCACAGAGCGCGGAGATCTGCCGCAGCAGCGGCGCTCCTCGGCCGGGGAAGAGCTGCACCACGATATCGGCTTGGGCTTGGGGCAGCATCTCCGCGAGCGCCGCGATGAGGACGTGGGGCGAGCGGTTGGCATCGAGGCCTCCATAGAAACGAGTGTAAAGCGGCTTCGCGCCGCGAAAGAGAGTAACTTTTCCGGGCGGGGATTGGGTGGGATCGCCAGGATCGAGGCAGAGGAGATCGCGCTCGCCG
>JBBREM010000090.1:0-10441 GCA_038202925.1 Fimbriimonadales bacterium
CGTAGGGACCTGGCAAAGCGAAACGGCGTGGAGCAGCTCCGGCTGCGGACGCAGCGCTTTCGAGCCCCGCCCGATTTATCAGGATGGCCTGTACTCTCTCATCGGCCTGCGGCGCGGCGCTTGCGACATCTCGGCGGTAGCCGATCCGAGCACCGGCGTGGCGGTGTATGACAGCACGCCAGACCAGGGTGTCAGCGGCTGGCTCGTGTTCGGCGGCACCAGCGCGTCCTGCCCGATCGTTGCCGGATGCGTGAATGCGACCGGAGGCTCGGTTGCCAGCTCGCAGGATCTGAACGCGATCTTGTACGCCAACATCGGAAGCTCGTCGCTTCACGACATTACGAGCGGATCGTCGGGCACGTTTAGCGCCGCCGCCGGTTGGGACTTCCCCACCGGAGTCGGCAGCCCGAACAGCATCGCCTCGTTGGTCGCTGGCCCCTAGTCGGCTGGAGCCAGCCGGGCGGAGATGGGCCGGTTGCGCGCGCGACCCAAGAGGGTCGCGTATAGGACGGGTGCGAGCAGTAGGGTGAAGAACATCGAGAATGTCAGACCTCCGATCACCGCGACGGCCAGCGGTTTCTGCATCGCTGCGCCGGCTCCGATTCCCAAGGCCAACGGGAACAACGCGGTAATCGCGGCGAGCGTGGTCATCAAAATGGGGCGAAGGCGGGCGATGCCCGATTCGTGAAGCAGCTGCAGCGGCGTTAACTCAGGAGTGGCCTTGGACCGCCTCCGGAACTCATCGAACAGCAAGATGCCGTTTTCAGTCACGATGCCCACGATCATAATCGCTCCCGTGTAAGAAGAAATGTTGAGGGGCGTGCCGGTGATCCACAGCGCCAAGACGACCCCGGTCAGAGACAGCAAGGCGGCGATGAAGAGCGAGATCGCGATCTTGAATGAGCGCAAAACGAAGACCATCACCGCAAACACCCCCGCGGCGGCGGTGGCTAAGACGACACTTAGGGCAGAGAACGACTCCTGCTGGCTCTTGTAGAGTCCCCCATATTCGATCGAATACCCAGGCGGAAGGGGCATATCCTTGAGCTTGGCCTGCACCTGCTTAATCGCGCTGCCGAGGTCGATTCCTTCGAGACGCGCGGTGACCGAAACCATCAGGCGCTGATTCTCGCGGTCTAGCTCAGGCGAGCCCGGGTCAACGTAAATCCGGGCAACCGAGCCCAGCGGGACGAGTTGCCCAGTCGGGTTCGCGACCATCATCGTCAACAGGCCCTCTGTAGTGCGATTCGGCTGAGATGGGTACCGCACTCGGACGGGCTCCAAGAGATCGCCCTTCTTAATCGACGTCGGCACGTCTCCGTCGAGCGCTCCTTGGGCCGCGGCGGTAATGGTGTCCGCGCTCAACCCGCGCTCGGCGGCGTTGACGGCATCCACCTGGACCATCGTTTCCGGGCCGCTTTCGATGATGCCATCGTTCTCGTCGACAATCCCTTTGACTGACGAGACACGTTCTCCGACTTGTTGAGCGAGGTGCTTGAGCCGGGTGATGTCCGGTCCGAAAATCTTTACATCGATCGGCTGGGGGGTTCCCGCGATGTCTCCGATCAAATCGCCGAGAATCGCCACCATATCGACCTGTAACGTCGGCGTCGCTTCGCTCAGCTTTTGGCGAACGTCGTTCATGACGTCGTCCATCGCGGGCCGCGCGCCCGACTTGAGCCGGATCACCATGTCGCCCTGATTCAGGGCTGTGATTTCGAGACCCGAGCCAGAAAGGGCGCCGGTCAACCGGGACCAACTCTGGACGCCCTCCTGATGGGCAAGTATCTGCTCGACCTGATTCATCACGCGGTGAGTTTCAGCCAGCGAAGTGCCCGCGGGCATCCGGTAGTCGAGCACGAATGCGCCCTCGTCGAACTCGGGCATGAAGCCGGTTTGCAGGCTGCCGTACAGAATCCAAACCCCGATGAGCACGGGGATTACGAGCAGCAATGGAACGGCGCGGTGGGCCAGGGACCACGCGGCGACTTTTCCGTAGACCCTTTGCATCAAGCCCTCCGGTTTGTGAGCTTTCTCGCCGAGGCTTGTCGGGAAGATGAAGCGCGCAAGAATCGGCACGACCGTGATCGCGAGCAACAGGGAAATCACGAGCATCGTGATCAGCGTCAACGCAAGCGGAGCGAAGAAGCCGCCGGTCACTCCGGGAAGGAGCATCAGGGGGGCAAAGGTTACGATGGTGGCGAGGGACGATCCAACCATCGCGGGCGTGATGTCGCGAAGGCCTCGCAGCACTGCGTGGAATCGCGAATGGCCCTCTTCGAGCCCGAGATAGATGTGCTCGACCACGACAATTGCGTCGTCGATCACGAGCCCGAGCGCGATCGCAATCGCCCCGAGGGTCATGATGTTGAGCGTCATGTGGAGCAGATGGAGGCCCGCGAACGTGATCAGCAGCGTCAGCGGGAGCATCACCAGCGTGACGAAGGCGGCGCGAACGTTGCCCAGAAACCAGGCCACGACAATCAGCGCCAGCAAACCGCCAATGGCGATCGATTCGATCACGCTTGATTCCGACTCGTGCACGATCTGCGACTGGTCGTAAAACGGCACGAGCACGACATCGCTTGGGAGGGTCGATCGAAGGCCGTCGATCTCCGCCCGAACATCGTCGGCGACCTGCACGGTGTTGCCTTGCGGGCTACGAATGATATTGAGGAGGACCGCTTCTTTGCCGCTTCCTGTCGCGATGACGGTCTTGCGCTCGATGCCCTCTCGTACATCGGCGATTTCGCCAACTGTAATCGGAGTGCGGTTCTTGACTGCGACAACGACGCGCTTGATCGACTCGGCATCGGTCAAGCTGCCGGAGACGATGACTAGGTGCCGAATATAGCGATCGTCATAGCTGCCTACGGCGCTGATGCTGTTCGTCTTGGCGATCGCGTCATCCACTTGCGAGATCGACAGAGCTTGGGCGGCCAATCGCTCGGGGGATACGACGACCTGGAATTCTCGTCGCTCTCCTCCGTTCACCAAGATGCGTGCAACGCCGGGAACTCGCGCGATGCGCGGCCGAAGTGTGTAGAGGGCGATCTCGCGAAGGTCGGCGAGGCTGCGCTTGCTGGATGTAAGGCTGTAGTCGAGAATCGGGAATACGGTCGGGTTCAGGCGTTCGGCGGTAACCCTGATCCCCTGCGGGAGGACGGCCCTGACTTCGTCGATGCGGGCCAGGACGAGCGGAAGCGCCGACGCCATGTCGGTTCCGTCTTCGAACGTCAGCGTGAAGCCAGCCGAGCCTCTGGTCGTTTGCGACTTCTCCAGCGTGAGGCCGGGAATGCTGCTGAACGCTTCTTCGAGCGGCTTCGTCACACTGACGAGAACGTTTTGGGCTGGGGCGTCCCCGCCTTCGGCGGCGATGATGATACGCGGAACAGTCAAGTCCGGAAAGATTGCGACGGGAAGCTGCAAGACGAGGTAAATCCCGAGCAGACAAAGGCTCGCGACGACAAGAAGAACCGCTCGAATATGGTGGGAGAGCCACTCAAGCGCGCTCATTTTGAGACCTTGATTTTGGTGCCGTCGTCAAGCTCGAATGCGCCTGTCGTGACGATCGTGTCACCAACCGACACCCCGGAAACAATCTCGACTCTTTCTCCGTCTCTCAAGCCGACCGTGACCTCCTTGGCGTGGGCGAGGCCATCTTGCCCGGCGACATAGATCGTTTGCTTGCCGTCCTTCTCGACGAGGGCCGCTGCCGGAACCGTTGCTACTCCCTCGTGAACCTGCGTCACCAGGGTCGCTTTCGCAAACCCGTCGTCGCGCAGGGTGTGGCCGGGGTTCGCGGCGATCACTTCTACCTGCACGGTATTGGAGGCGGGATCGACGGCGCGGCTGATTACGCTGACCACCGCCGTATGCATGACGCCCGGGTTGATATCGGCCACGAATTCGACCAGGCCACCTTTGGCGATTCGGCTGACCTGCTCCGCGGGCACGCCCAACAGAACGCGGACGCGATCAAGGTTAACAATGGTAGCGATCACCGTCGTGACGTCAACGCTCTCCCCCGCATTGACGGTCCTGCCGACGACGGTTCCCGCGAGCGGCGAAACGATTGTGAGCGCCTTGGACTGGGCGATCGCCGACTGCAAAGACGCCTTCGCCACGTTAAGCTGGCCGGCGGCGATCTGCACGTCTTGAGCTTTGGACGCATTCTGCACGCCCTGACCCTGAGTCGCCCGAAGCTGCTGCTCCGCCTGAGCCAGCGCGAGCTCGCCGGCGCGAATGTCTTCGGGGCGATTCCCTTGCTTTGCAAGCGAAAGCGCTTGCTCCGCGCTGTTCAGAGCCGCCTTCGCGCTCTGCTGCTGCGCCTGAGCCGCCTCGAAATCCTTGCGGGCCTGGAGCCCTTGACTGAAGAGCGTTTGAGATCGGGCGAAATTCTGATCCGCGTTCGTCAACGCCGCTTGCGCGCTGGTTACCGACGATTGGGCTTGAGCGATTTCCTGTGGCCTCGACCCCGCCCTCAGTTTCGCGAGGGCGACCGTCTGGGACTGCACATTGAGTCGCGCCTGTTCGATGGACGAGCTTTGGGTCCGGGTCTGGCTCGTGTAGTTGATACGCGTCTGCCGCCATGTCGACTCCGCCACGCGCACGGCCGCCTGGGCCTGCTGCACCTGGCCGGTGGCCGCGCCGGGATCGAGCGTCGCGATAGCTTGTCCCTTGTGAACGAGGTCGCCCGTGCGCACGTAGACTTGCCTGATTCGGCCCGGCGCAAGCGGAGCGAGCTTGGCCTCCTGATCGGGCAAGGGCGTGAGGACACCAGTAACGGCAAGCGTGGAGCGGATATCTCCTGATCTCACGGTAGCGACCGAAACCTCGACGGTAGGCTTCGCCGTCGCGCCGGTGTCGGTCAGCGCGGCTTTGCCGCAGCCAAGCAGCATCGCGAGGGGCAGGAGACCGAGTACGGACAAGTATTTCAAGGCAAGGGTCCTCCGAGCAGTTGGCTAAGGTGCGCTCTCGCGATGGCGAGGTCGTGCAAGGCTGCATTGTGCTCGATTCGCGCCTGGCTATAGACCAGTTGCGCATCGAGTACGTCCCGAGTCGTTGTGAGGCCCGCCGCGTAGGCAAGGCGCACTTTTTCGAGGCTTTGGCGAGCGATTTCCTGCGTCAATCTTGTCGCTTCGGCATTGGCTTCGTCCCCCTGAACGTCGAGGACCGCCTGCTGCACTGCTAGCGCAACCATTCGCCGGGCCAAGGTGCGAGCGGCCTCCGCCTGTGCGACTAGGGATTCGGCTTGCCTGATCTGCTGCTTCGAGACGCCGCCATCCAGCAGCGGAAGACTGACCGACAGCGACAAGGTTGTTAGGTGCGAATACGCGGTGGGGTCGGTGGTCCGCGCATGAGTCAACTGCAGGGAAAAGTCGGTGTCGCGCCCGTGCCGCGCAATGCGAAGAGTCGATCGCGCGGCGATGACATTCGCGTCGGCCTCCAGCACATCCGGGGAGCGGCGCAGGGCAAGGGCGACGGCTGCTTCGCTGGTGAGGACGAGCGGCAACGAATCCGCGCTTGCCTCCAGATTCAGCGGCTCGGCAAGGTCTCGCTGCAGAAGGTCGTTTAGGTTTTGCTGAGCAATCGAGACCGCGATTTTGCTTCGGGCGAGTGCCGCTTGGTTCTGGGCCACTTGCACCTGCGCCTTCAGGATGTCCGCTGCGGGAACGTCTCCGGCGGTGATTCTCGCCTGGGTGTCATCTTGCTGCCGGGTCGCCTGGGCTAGGTTTTCCTCTGCAATCGACTGAGCCTCGCGAGCGCGGAAGACTTCGACATAAGCCTGTCGCGCCCGAAACTCCACGTCGAGCTCGGTTCTGCGCAGTTGGAACTGAACCGCCATCAATTGGGCTCGCGCCAAATCGATCTGCGCCCCCGTCCGGGCGAGATTGGGAAATGGCGAAACGAGGCTTCCCTCGCCCGTGGTGTAGCTTTGATTCGTGGAAGGCTGCGCGATGCGGCCGCTCGACTCGCTAAGCGTGCCGACGAAGGATAGTTGGAAGCGCCTGCCCCCCGCTACTTCGGCCAAGCGAGCCTGAGCCTCGGTCAAATGCTGCCGGCTCGCGGCGACGCTTGGATTCACGCGCAGCGCCTGTGACACCACCTCGCTTTCCGTCTGCGGCACGTTGGTCTGAGCCAAACCCTGCGCCACAAAGACGAGGCTCAGCATCACAAGGTAGTTGCGCCGCACGGTCGTTGATCGATCCAAGGTCTAGGATGCTACCTACGCTTGAATCCGGGAATCCTGAATTTGCTCTTGGCTAAGGCCGGTTGCCGATTAGGGCGATTACCCCCCGCTTGGGGCGAAGGCTTTGTCACTCATCGACGAATCGATCTTCGCCGTCTTGAAGTTCATGATCCACTGTTCGCCTCCAGCAAACGTCATGACGACCTTCATCGGGACTCGAACTCCGCTTACCGCCTTGTAATTCGAATAGTCGAGGGAAGAAACGACCGTCCCCAACGGGGAGCGCCGAGCGTTCACGAGGCGCATCAGCAGATTTGATTTGACATCGAAAGACAACTCCTCGGTGGAGACCGTCGCCGGCCGCGAGCCGCGCACGACTACCACGGATGTCGTGCCAATAGTGTCCTTGCCCGTAACAGTAGTGCGCTCCAACCCGGCGAAGGCGTCGACTCCGCGCCATGCGCGGCCCATGCGGCCCAAAACGGCCGCCGGCTCATCGGTCATCGGATAGCCGCCATAAGAAATCTGCGTGCCATCCGACGTGACTTTCCTCGCGAGCGAAACCATTCGGAACTTGCCGCCTTCGCCTTGGATGAACTCCAATGGCGACGTCTCCACCTTGTGAGTCGCGTCGCTTGGGGCCGTGAGCGTGCCTGTGCGGACCAAGACGCCCGACGGTTTGCCCACCGCCGCGATGTGCTTGGCGAAGAGGTCTTCCGGTTTGGGCGCCGGATCCAATCGCTGATGGCGGAAGGAAACGCCGTCCGGAATCGGCGTCCCGTCCGGCCGCTCGCTGCCACGGTGGCAGGTCATGCAGGTCACTTGGACGCGGCCATTGAAGTTCTTCGCATTGATGTCCGTCTGCATGAGCACCATGTGCCGCGCCGTTTCCTTGGTTCGAGTGTCCGCCGAATAGTCCTTCGAATCGTGGCAGCTCGAGCACTCGTACTTCAGCGATGCGGCCATGAATTCCATCGCAGGAATGAGCTCGCTGGCGGGGACGCCCTTGAAGACCTGGATGTTCTTGTACACCTGCTCGCATGTGGGAGCCTGCTTTGCCGTCGTTTGCTGAGCCCAGGCGACGATGAACGGCGTCGTGGCAAAAGCGAGGAGAAAGAGCCGAGAAATGGCGCGTGGCATGTGCCCCATTATAACGGCGGCATACCCAGAGAAAATCGCGGAACAATCCAAATCTGTGATAAGTCCAAACGGCGCGCTGAGCGTGAGGTATTGCGCTCTCGGGGGACAACTATGAGATTTCGTTTATTGATGGTCTGCTTCGTTCTGGCCGCATTCGCGATCGCTTCGGCCACCCTGATCACCACGCTCCGCATAAACGGCTCCGGCCGAGTCGTCGACAATGATGGCCACCGAGCCTACTTCACGGTTGAGGCAGTCAAAACGACTCACAACGCCGATACGAGTCAGCGAGCCGTGATGGACTTCACAAAGCCGGGCGAGTCGACAACCGAATCAACCCGCGTTCATCTGAACAGCGCCGAGTACATCAACATCGTCGAAAACGTCGGCCAGATCGCGGGCCCCGGAGTCTTGCGCGTCCAGCACGGTACCGAGCTGCACTATTACACCGGACGGGTCTACTTTATCGGGACGAGCAATCGTCACCCCGGCGAGACTGGCCTCCCCGATCGTATCGTCGTCCGCTTCTTTCCGGCCGTCACAACCGACCCCACGTTTGTATTCGAGGGTTCCCTGACCGACGGAGACGTCGCTGTCACCACCACCCTCTCCTACTAGATCCCGCCCACTCTGAAAGCCCCGCCTAGCCCGGGGCTTTCAGCTCACTCGACGCCCGACTTCGGCAGCCAATGACACGAAGTAGGATGCATTGTGACATCCTGGTAGTCGACCGGCCGGGGACTGCGAATCTCGTTGTAGCGCGCGACGAACCGCTCTGCCGCCAGCCGCCTATCGCTGCGCCCCTGTCCCGTCGAGAGCGGGGTGACGGTTTGAAGCAAATGCTACAAACCATGGGCAATGCTACAAACCATGGGCTATGAGCCAAAGAGCCTTTACCAAGGGATATCTCATCGCGCTCAAGCAGGATACGTGGACGATCAACATACAGGTCGTCATGAGCTCGGACAAGAACAAGATCGGCATGAACGCCAACCTTGGCGCGGTCAGCGACCCGGATGCCATCACCGCCGCCCAGTGGCGAAACTTGTTGATTATCCATGGCGATATCGATCCCAGCAGCTTCTACTTCGCCAAGGATCAGAAGAAGCTGTACCTGCACCGCGCGATCGACAACCGCGCCGTGACATCAGCGCTCTTGCGCAAGGATATCGAAAACTTCGCGGGCAACGTACGGTCGACTGCCGACGCTTGGAATTTCACGAAGTAGAGCAGAATTTACGCAAGACGGTATGAACTGAAGGGGCACTTTCATGCGGAATACCTTCTTTGTGCATCAGCGTACTGGCAAGAATACGGGTTTCATGGCGCAACCTGAACATCGGCCTCCAAATCCGCGTAACCCGATTCGGCGCACTGGCTTCGTATCGTAACACGATGCTCCGGATGGTGCCATATTGCGGCGATTTAATTGATCTTCGCTGAGGAAACTTTGTAAATGAAAAAATCAAGATTATTGATCGCCTTTACGGGGGTCTTGTCCACGGCAGCGATCGGAATGGTGCTGGCGGCTGCAGCCTACAGTTTGTTTGGGGATGCCATGATCGTAACCCCAGGAAATGCGTCGCTACACGCCGCTCAGATCCGCTCTTCTGATGCGGTCGCACCCGGCTACGGAGGAGTGGATTTCGCCATTCCTGCTGGCCTGACCGTTTCACAACTGAACAACCTGTCGACTGACTACAAATTTACGCAAGGCACAGATGGTCTCGGCTCGCCTCGCTTCGTTGCCGAGGTTAGCACGCCGACGAACGGCACTCAAGCCATTTTCTTCTATCTCGGCCCGCCGCCGAGTTACACGGGAGACCCCCAGAACGTATGGCTGAACACGGGCAATCTGGCCTCCCCGACAAATCTCGTCGATGCCAGCCAGTTGGGAGGCGCGTTCTACGAGCCTTATGGAGCGGTTCAGGCAACCTACGGCAACTATCCGATAACTGCCCTCTACATCGTAGTCGATGCGGGTTATGCCGGAACCCAGACCTTGTCGGTGGACAACGTTATGGTCAACGGATCTCGGATCACGTTCGACGAACCGAAAACCGCAGCCGAATGCAAAAATGGCGGCTATAAGTTCGCCACCCGCGCCGATGGTTCAACATTTAAGAACCAAGGCGACTGCATTCAGTACGTCAACACCGGCAAATAGTCCGGCCCAGTCAAGTCGGTTAATCAAGAAAGCCCTCGGATCAATTCCGAGGGCTTCCTTCTTGCGTGACCGGCCTACAGGAGAGAAATGTGATTTTAGGGTGCCCCGCCCATTCCCATCTTTTTCATTTTCTTCGCCATCGCCGCTTCGAACTTCTCGTATTCCAGGTTGTCGACCGTAAAGTCATTGACCATGAAATTCGTGCCCTTGAAGTCCCAGGTCTGCCCGTTGTCGGTATAGGTCAGCCGGGTGACGACTCCTTGCTGGAACGACTTATGGGTCGGATCGGCAAGCGGCGGGTTCACGACTCTCGGCGCGCCCGCATAGCCGCCATCGATGAGGTGCCCGGAGGAGGAGCTAACGTTTCCTACCGTGACCAGGAACTCCTTGCCGTTCATTCTGCGCTCGATCGGCACATATTTGATCGTGCGCGATTTGGCTGAAGGAGCAAAGAAGTGCTTCGCCACCTCAACCAAGGCTTTGCGTTGCTCGGGATTGGCGCGCGAGTCGATGTAGACCGTATCGAACTCCCAGTTGCCGAAGCTCTCCATCATCGTCTTGCCTTCGGGGCTCTTGACGAATTGCGCCACCGCCAGGCCGTCCAGAGACACTGAGCCAAACTTGCCGCTCTTGATAAATATGACCTGATCGCCGCTACACGACATGCGGGTGGGCATGGAGCCGAACCAGCAGGGACACGCCGCATTGCAGGAGCAGGACTCAAGCAACTGGCCGGAGACGTTCCAAGCCGCTTTCTTGGCCGTTGGGGAGTCCGCGAGTGTAAGACTTGCCGCCAACGCCGCAAGAATGATCAAGTAAAAACGCGAAGCTTTCATAAGTGACCTCCAGGGTCTGTTTTCGTTGTGTGGATATCGTGCTAACCCGCCTTTCGCTTAAGGGTGAATGTTTGCTTTTCGGTGGCGCCCGCAGCCGGATCCATC
>JBBREM010000091.1:0-10203 GCA_038202925.1 Fimbriimonadales bacterium
TAAGCCACATTGCTATTTCTTGCGTTTGGATCGCCGCGCTTTCGGTCAGTATTACCGCTCAGTCGCAGCCTGACATCATCGGGGACGTACGAGGTCCTTGCATATACTGAACAAAGTGATGCACAAGGAAATCTGTCGGCAGGGCGATCAGGCCAATTCCCAGTTGTGGAGAGTTTGATTCTTACTTGTTGGAACGAGACGACCGAGCAAGTGGTACCAAACCAGACGGTCGTCGTCGATACCCCGGACGGTTCCCTCATCAGACCGACTGCCGGTTCCTGGCCGATGTCTTTGCAAACGATTTCCAAGGGTCAAGCCCGCGTCCGAGGTGGTGGGTTCAGGTTCTGCGGTCGATGGCGATGCAACTATTACCGCTACATGGATGCGCGGCACCAATCCAAATCCGGCTGGCTTATTCACACTTCACTTAAAACAGATGACTGGTACTGGTCCCAGTCCATGGAACGGCGCTCCTTGGTTCAATCTGCCTTGCGTTGGAATTCCTTATCTTGACTTGGCGACTAACATGAGTCAATATACAGCTCTGTCCCGTGCCGACTGGGCGTCAACAGCTAGAATCAATTCGTCGCATCTCCGGCCAGCCAGGCAATTTTGATCGAGTTCACAAACAAGTGCGATCCTACTGATCCCGCTTATGCGGTTACTTTAGTGCCTCAGAATTCCACCTCTCCGCGGTTGATATTTTTTAACACACCAAATGTTGATGGCGACCCCCCGGCGAGCGGCTGTCCAAGTTTCTTTGCTCCCGCAGCTTGGCGGCACCATCTCCGAACCACGGCGAACCATGAACTTGGGCACGCCATCTTTTTCGCCGAAAACACCATAAACGTTACCGCGCTGATGTACTTAACAATCGATAACTACTTTGTGAATCGAGTTGATACTCCAACCAATTGGGAAATCGCAAACAATCCAAATTTCCAGGGCGCGTATCCTCTTTGCTTCGGAGTGCCCTAGGCAGTCACCATGAAATTAACTTACGCTTTCGTTGCCCTACCCGTAATTCTGGTTGCCAGTCTGTCGTTATTGCGAGGTTATGCCCCAGCACATTCTGGCGGGAACGGTTGCCAATGCTCCCTGACGCCGCCAATCCATGCCCAATCCGGAGCGAAAATAGTCCGACCTATACTGCACCGTTCCTTACCGTACAGTCAACCTGGATCCCTCCAAGAACTTGTTAAAGATGCTTCGGTGATCGCCCTGGGGATAACTGGCAACGCAATCGATCGGGCCCATAATCCACCATCTGGTCGGGGACTTGCGCAACACGTCGTTTTTGAATTTCGTGTTCAGAAGCTGCTGAAGGATGTCACCGGCAGAGCAGGAAGCCTCCTCCTTATTAGGCAAAATCAAGGCGACCTTCCTTGGACTGAAAGCGGCATTAGCGGTGAAGGTGTCCGTAATGACGATGAGTCGCTTTTAGTGCCGGGTAAGCGGTATCTTCTCTTCTTGCGTCCGATTGATCGCATTATGGGGCGGCCCTACAAACCGGGGTTGATCATTAGTCAATCCGGGCAGAAATTAGCAGATAGCCGGGAGTTCCTAATTGCCCCAACCCCTTGGGGGATAGCTGAGGTTACCGATCGCGTCCTTACTCTTCCAACCAGCGATGAAATCAGACAAGTTCCGTGGCGTTTTCAGTCTGGTGCTCAGTTGCTTGGGATGTCGGAAGATAGTGCCGCTGTTTCGATCAGAGCAATGTGTGCGAACCACTCACGGGTGCCTGAATGGCAGCAGAAGTTACGCGAGCATTATTTGAAAACTCGACCTGGAACGATGACATTCCGACCTGCAGAAGAAGCGATTTTGAGTCATTAGAGCCCACGCGCCGACTACGTTTCTTCGACTGCAATCTTCGCCGGGGCTCGATTTCCGCTCAGGATGACGACGTTTCTACTCCACAGTAGAATCACTTTATGAAGCGCCTCTCCCTGCTCCTCTTGGTTTCCTTCGTGGCCACCCTCGGTGCCGCCCAAACGGTGAACCTGCGGCTGATCCCCAAGCAGGGCAAGACCTACGTCTACAACGCGACCACCGACCAGACGCAGACCGGCCCGGGCGGGACCGCGATGACCAAGCAGACGATGAGCAGCAGCTACAAGGTCGTCTCGGTCAATGCCACTTCAACCCGGTTCAATGGTCTGATCTCCAACGTGAAGGTCAGCGGAGCCAATGCCGCGCAGGTGCAGAAATCGCTCAGCGCGATGGGCAATGTGGGCTTTGTGGGCATCTATGATCGGCGAGGGAGGGCGATGAGCCTTACGCCAACCACCTCCTCGGCGGCGGGAAAAGCAATGGTCAACGCCCTCAGCTCGATGGGAGCGGGATTTCTGGGAGTGGAATTCGCCCCCGGCGCGGTGAAGATCGGCTCGCGCTGGAATTCGAAGATCGATGTCAGCAAGATGCTCGGCCAGCTTGCGCCGGGCCTCAAGACGAACGCCAGTTCGATCCCCGTCACGTACGTGCTGCAGTCGCTCAAGGGCAACCGCGCGCAGATCGGCTACACGATCAACGGCACGATGGCGTTCACGATGAAGCAGAACAACATGCCGATCAAGATGAAGACGGTGAGCACCGGAACGGTGGTCGTCGATACCTCCACTGGCATGCCGATCACCAACTATGCGAGTGGCCGCAACGACATCGCATATGGCACGCTGCGGATGACGCAGACGATGAAGATCAGCATGAAGCTCGCGGGCTCGCCTTAGCCGCCATAATGAGCTATGGCATCCGCCGAGCTGCGCCGACTCCACAAGCTCCATCTCATCGATTTGGCGCTGCTCGAAATACGCAAGCGAGCGGCGGCGCTGGACCCGGGCAGGAAGACCGCGGCTGAGATCGCGACGCTCCAGAAGCAAGCTGATGAATCGCCCGGCAAGAAGCTTCAAACTGAGTTAATCGACCTCGAACTGCAGCAAAAGAGCTTCGACGACAAGCTGAAGAAGTACGACAAGGAGCTGTACAGCGGCAAAGTCGTCAACCCCCGCGAGGTGGAGGCGATTCAGAAGGAGATCGCGATGCTGAAAAAGCAGCGCGGCAACTTTGACGAGCGCATCCTTGAGATATGGGAGGAACTGCCTAAAGCGAAGAAGGGGTTAGAGCAGATCGAGTTTGCAATCGCGGAAAGGAAGGGCCAGCTTGCCAAACAGCATCAGGCGGCGCTGCAGGAGAAGTCGAAGCTCGAAGCGGAGTTCAAGCAGCGCTCAACCGAGCGGCCGGTGGCGGCAAAAGAAATCTCTCCCGGATTGCTCGCGCGCTACGAGGGCGCGCGGCAGAAGCATGGCGGCGTAGGTATGGGTGAGGTCGCGAAGAACAAGACATGTGCCGCCTGCGGAACCCATTTGCCAGAGCGAGTCATCCAGGGTCTGAAAGAGGACAAGATGATCACTTGCGAGTCCTGCCACCGTATCCTCTATTACAGCGAGGGCATCGTTTGATTTTGGATTTCCGATTGGGGATTTTGGATTTTGCGCGATCTGTTATGAACCACAAGGGGCACAAGGGGGCACTAAGGGGCACAAAAGTCTTGCGCCTATTGGTTGGTGCTGCTTCGGTGTCGCTATTGGTGGCCGGCTGCGCCAAGTTCCCTGGAACGACCGCCGCCCAGAACACGCGGCTGATCTTTACTATGACCGTCGCGGGCAGGATCAAGAACGCCCAAGATACGCCAGTCAGCTACGTCTACATCGTCGCCGTGAACCCGTCCCTCGACGCGAATCCTACCGAGACCGGCCCGGAGCCGGTGGTCGCGCCGCCGTGGGGAAATGGCTTTGTGGCGGGGCATGCGACTCACTTTGTCCGCTACGACATCGGGCAGTCCCCCCACTATCTGGTCTACAAGTTCACCAACCCCGACATGACCGCGTGGGGCGCGACCGGCTCGCCGGTCCTATCGACTGAGCCGGGGCCGCAGGGCGCGACGTTGCAGTTCGAGATCGACCTATCGCAGATCGCGCCGAACGGGGTGAACCCACAGGATTTGCAATCGGTTCAGGTGAATTTCCTCACGATGGATAGGGTTCCGCAGGGGAACGACTCGGGGCAGAAGTTCTGGGACGCCCTCGGCAACGGCTTCGACCCGAACAGCGTGAACGACTACGTGCGCATCCCGCTTAATGTCAGCCGTACCTACACGAACGCGGACTTCCAAAATTTGGAGCCGGCGAACGACGTACCAGACCCGGACCTCGACATCGTTGCCTGGTCGGTGGAAGTTCGGAAGCCGTAATGTTGGGTCGTCATCCTTAGCGCACCCGAAGGACCTCGGTTCTAAGCTCGGCGTGCTAACTGCGATCCTTCGACTGCAATCTTCGCCAAGGCTCGATTTCCGCTCAGGATGACGGCGCTGCTGCTCAGCGGTTCGCGTCATGCTGAGCGAAGCCGAAGGCTCTCGGTTCCTGGCCCCGCGTGCAAACGGCGATCCTTCGGCTACAATCTTCGCCAAGGTTCGATTTTCGCCCAGGATGACGATCTCAACTCCGCAGTAGGATCCCCTTATGCTCAGGGGTGACAATGCACCACAATAGGGTGTGCCTCGCGTCTCCATCCTGCTCACCTGCTACAACCATCTGGCGTACCTGCCGTTGGCGATTCAGGGCGTGCTTGATCAGACCTTCGATGACTACGAAATCCTAGCCCTCGATGACGGCTCCACGGACGGCTCGCGTGAGTGGTTGAAGCAGCACGAAGGTGGGAAGATGCGATGCATCTTCAACGAGCACAACATTGGCACCTACGGGACGCTCAACGTGGGCCTGCGCGAGGCGAAGGGCGAGTTTGTTTGCATCCTGAACGACGATGACCTGTGGGGGCCGCGCAAGTTGGAGGCGCAGCTGGAGGTCTTCGAGAAGAACCCGAAGGTCGGTATCGTGCACACCGGTGGCTGGTTCATCGATGATGACGGAAGGAGGCACCCCGAGGCCAAGCCGATGGGCTTCGCCTTCCCCAAGACCCAAACCGGCGACCTGCTCCCGATGCTGATGGAGAACAACAATATGATCACCAGCTCGGTGATGGTGAGAAAGGAGGCGTTTGATCGCTGCGGCGAGTTCGATCCGAGCTTCTACGGCTGCGGCGACTGGCACATGTGGCTGCGGATCGCGATCTTCTATCACATCGGCTACGCCGACGAGCCACTGACCTTTTATCGCGTTCACGGCAGCAACGCGGCTTGGAACGAGAAGAAAATGCTCGACGATACGAAACGGATTCGCGAAGCAATCCTGAAGATGCCGGGCTTCGGAAAGCGCCTCAAGAAGGATGCATGGATGCGCAAGGCAATGGCGCACAATCTGGCCTGCTTGGGCACGCAACTTCTGTGGGACGGCGATGCCAGCGGCGGGCGGAAGGCCTATCGCCGCTCAATCAAGATCATGCCGTTCCGGTTCAAGACCTATGCCCGCTTCGCGGCTTCCTTCTTGCCGAAAAGGGCCTTTCGAGCGCTGGACCGGGCGTGAAGCGGATCTACCTCGACCACGCGGCGACAACGCCAGTTTTGCCGGAGGTGGCGGAGGCGATGGAGCCGTGGCTTGGGGGCTCTTATGGCAACCCTTCGTCGCTCCATGAGGAGGGCCGTCGCGCGCGGGCGGCGGTCGACGAGGCGCGGGAGACGTTGTCTCGTCATCTGGGGTGCCTCTTCGCTGAGGTGCTCTTTACTTCAAGCGGGACGGAAGCGGCGAACTTGGCGATCCTGGGAGCGGCTTTGGCCAACGAGGACACTTCTCGTCGGCGCGTGTTGCTTGGCGCGGCGGAGCATCACTGTGTGCTTCATACCGCGCCGCTGCTGCGGCGGCTTGGGTACGTGGTGGAGCTGATTCCGGTCGACCGGACTGCTCGGGTGCGAGTGGACGCCATAGCGGAGATGCTTGGCGATGACGTGCTGCTTGTGAGCGTGATGCATGCGAACAACGAATTAGGGACCATTCAGCCCGTACGCGAGGTAGCGGCTCTTAGCCGGCAGCATGGGGCGCTGTTTCACTGCGACGCGGTGCAGACGTTTGCGACTGCGTCGGAGTTAGAGGCTGACCTTGTATCCTACTCGGCGCATAAGGTGTACGGGCCGAAGGGCATTGGAGCGATTTATGTGAAGGCTGGAACTCGCGTGAAGCCGCTGGCGGTGGGAGGCGGGCAGGAGCGCGAGATGCGGGCGGGGACGGAGAACGTGGCGGGGATTGTTGGCTTTGCAGCGGCGGTCAAGGCTCGCGGCCGGACTGAAGTCCGGCATACGGGTAGCGGAGTGAACTACGCGCTCCGTTTGGCGCGCGATACCTTTCTCGACCTTCTTGTGGACGCCGGCTTCGTGCCGACGATGCCGAATCGCGACGACTCGCTAGACGGCCATGCTCATGTTCGGTTGCCAGGAGTGAATGCGGAAACGATGCTCATCCGTCTCGACCGGATGGGAGTCAGCGCCAGCAGCGGGGCGGCCTGCTCGAGCGGTTCGCTGGAACCTTCCCATGTCCTCCTTGTCTGCGGGTACTCCGAGCAGGAGGCGAAGGAAGGGTTGCGGTTCACTCTCGGGCGACCTACGACAATCGGGGATGCTGAGGAAGCGGCGAATCGCGTTATTGAAGCAGCGGATGCGATCCGATTAGGCGCACAGCGCCCGTAGTCGCCCCGTCGGTGTCGGGGCGCGCTTCAACGATCCCCCGCCGGCTAAAGACCGGCGACTACAGGCCCTCGGGCTACCCGGAGACTGTTTCCTATCTGGGAGGCGGCTGCTTGCTCTTGTCGGGGTAAGCCGGCCGCTTGATGACTGGGTGGTAATTCGCGAGCTTCTGGTTGATCGTCTCGATCGCCTTCTCAAGCTGAGCATCGCGGCCCTGCCGCCACAGATAGGGATCGAGCTCGACGTCGATATCGGGCGGGGTTCCTTCGTTCTCGATGATCCACTTGCCGGTCTGCGGGATGTACATCGCGTCGTCGGGCGCTCGTACCGAGCCGCCGTCGAGCAACGAAAACCCGTATGCCGAGAGCATCGCGCCCCACGTGCGCTTGCCGACCAGCGGACCCACGTTGTGCAGCCGGAAGTAGAACGGGAAGATGTCGCCGCCCGAGCCCGCGCCTTCGTTGATGAGCATCACTTTCGGGCCGAACACCGCGGAGTTCGGGATGCGCCAGTCGGTGCCATAACGAGTCACCGATCCGAAGTCGAGCCGTTTCTCCATCTCCCGAACCATATAGTCGTTGATGAGGCCGCCGTGGTTGAATCGGTCGTCCACGATCATCCCATCCTTGTCAGTCTGGGTGTAGTAGTACCGGTTGAACTCCTGCCACCCTCCCGAGCTCGTGTCTGGAACGTGCACGTAACCCGCGCGCCCGCCAGTCATCTTGTCTACTAGGCGTCGATTGTCCTCCGACCAGGCTCTGAACCGCAGATTGAACTCGCTGCCGACGGGCACGACGGTCGCCTCGCGGGAGCCGCTGCCGTCCGCATTCGGTCCGAGCCGAACCTTCACCTGTTTGCCGGCTTTGCCCTCTAGCAGTTCGTAAATATCGGTCGCATCGTTGATCTCTTGGCCGTCTATCGCGAGCACGTACTCGCCGACCTTCGCATTGATTCCCGGCTGGGCGAGGGGGCCGGTTAGGCCGGGATTCCAGAGTTCACCGTCGTAGATGCGGGTCAATCGGTACCTGCCGTTCTCGAATTTGTAATCCGCACCCAGCAGGCCGCCGGGG
Source organism: Fimbriimonadales bacterium (assembly GCA_038202925.1). Classification (GTDB taxonomy): domain Bacteria; phylum Armatimonadota; class Fimbriimonadia; order Fimbriimonadales; family Fimbriimonadaceae; genus JAEVZK01. The sequence goes on from JBBREM010000091.1 coordinate 7,702, forward strand.
AGGCCGCGCGAGCCGGGGATGTCGCCGCCACCGATGAACATGTGGCCGATCGTGAGCTCGCCGAGCATGTCGGTGAACAGGTAGTTGAGATCGTCGCGCGACGCGAGATTATCGAGGAACGGCTCGTAGCGCTTCTCCATCACCTTCGAGTCGATGCCGTGCAGGTTTGGATCGTAGAGCAGCATGCGCTCGTTGTTCCAAACTTCGTGATACATATGCCGCCACTCGGCGCGCGGGTCGATCTTGACCTGCAGCCCGCTCAGGTCCACCGCGCCTTCGCCTGGTGAGGCCGGCGCGGCAGTTGGGACGATCGACACCGAGCTGCCTCGGCGCAGGAGCACCTTTTGGCCGTCCGCGCTGATCTGGAAACTGCCGCTTGGACCAAACGAGGTGGCTTTGCGCGTGGCAAAGCTGAACTTGAGAATCTCCCCTCCGCCGCCATCGAACACGGTGGCGCGTGGAGGCACGGTCGCGACGAAGAAGCTGCCGGCCGGACCGGCTTCGAGCTGGCCGTAACCTTGCATGGGCAGGGGCAACGAGAGGATGCGGCGCTGGATGTTGTCGAAGTCGATCTGCACCGGTCCGGGCGGCTCTGGCTTCGGTTTCACCACGCCTTCTTCGTCGCTCTCGGGCTGGAGCGGATTCGCCCCGTCTCGCTTCAAGACGACCGCATAGACATTGCTCACCACGTTGAGATTGTTGAGCGCGGAGAGGTTTTCGAAGTCCGAGGCGATGCCGTTGTTCGTGCTCGCCGTAAAGTAAAGATGCTTGCCATCGCGGTCGAAGACCGGGCCGCTCGCATCGGCGAGTCCGTCAGCGATCTGGGTGGCCCTGCCCGAGTCGAGGCTGTACACGAAGACCGCCTGATAGTGGTTCTTCAGGTCGCGGCTCCACGCGATCCACTTCGAGTCGTGCGACCATCTTGGGTCGATCGAGGTCCCTCCGCGGTACGTGCCACTATCGATCTTGGTGCTCTTCCCGCTCGCGACGTCGAGCAGCCAGAGGGTAAGCCGGTTGTCGGTGTAGGCGATCTTCTTGGAGTCCGGCGACCAGACGGGGTTGCCGTAAACGGCAGGCGGATCGCCCAGATCGACCAGACGCGTGGTCGCGGCGGCGTTGTCATAGATTGCGAGCTGCTGAACGCTGTTCTGATCGGTAACGTAGGCGATGCTCTTCGCATCCGGCGACCATGCCGGGTCGCGGCGATTCACTCCCTGCGTTTCATCGATGATTCGCACGGGCCCCTTGCTCGCTGGGACGGTCATGATCCAGCCCCGCGCGGCGACGGCGACGCGCTGACCCGTCGGGGAGATCGACGCGCCGTTCAAATTTCGCGTGAGCGCTTTGAACTCGGGACGGACCTCCAGGAAGTCCGAGTTGATCTCGATCGGCACGCGCCTGGACGTGTGGGTTTTCGTATCGAAGATGTTGAGCGAGCCCAGGCGCTCGTACACAATGCCGCCCGGCCCCGCGCTGGCGGACTTCAGATCGAGGCCGTTGCCATCGATCTCGGCCGCGACCTTGTCGCTGCCCACGTCGTAGCGGTACAGCCCAACCGGCCCCTTCGTGTCGTTGAGGAAGTAAATCGATTCGCCAACCCACATCGGATATTCGTAATTCGCGTTCTTGCGCGGGACGGGCTTGACGTGGGAGTCGGAAAGATCGCCCATCCAGATCGGCGATGTCTGCCCTCCGCGGTACCGCTTCCACGCTTCCTGCCACTTCAGGGTCGGGACGTAAGCGATGCGCTTGCCGTCGGGCGAGAAGCAGGCCATGCGGCCACTCGGGAACGGCAGTTGCCGTGGCACGCCGCCCTCCACCGAAACGGTGAACATGCGCGGGTAATCCGTGTTCGAGAGCATGCTCGAGGAGAACAGCACCGACTTGCCATCCGGCGCCCAGCCAAGCACCGAATCGGCCCCCGGATGCGCGGTCAGCCTTTTCGGCACGCCGCCATTTGCCGGGATGACGAAGGCGTCGACGTTTCCATCGTATTGGCCGCTAAACGCGATCCATTTGCCGTCGGGGGAGAAGTACGGATTCGACTCTACGCCTACGGCCGTGGTTAGACGCGACGCTTCCCCGCCCTCGCGTGGCACCGACCAAATATCCCCGGCGAACTGGAAGACGACGGTGGTGGAGTTCATCGTTGGGTGCCGCATGAGCAGCGGATTCGGCCCGGGATCGAAGGCGTCGGGCGTGGCAGCCAGAACTAGCGCGGCAAGAAGGGGCATGCGTGGATGCTAGTGGATTCTGGCGCTTGAATGCAAGCCGTGCCTATCCCGCCTTGGACTGGCGGGAGTAATCGCCGCTCAGAATTCGCTCGAGAGCTCCGCTTTGCACCCAGCGCTCCATCTGCTGGGCGCGGTGGACGGGCATGGGGTGGGTCCAGGTTTTGCTCATCAGCATGAAAATCAGCACCTTGCCGATCTGCTCCAGGGGGCCGGCGTCCTGATAAGCGCGAGCCTGATCCATGAACGCCTCGCGGCTCAGTTCGCCATC
>JBBREM010000092.1:0-10140 GCA_038202925.1 Fimbriimonadales bacterium
GCGATCTGGTAGCCCTCGTTGATGTGGACTTCCTCAAGCGCGCGCATCAGCTCGAAGCGGGTTCGCCGGTCGATGATCTTGCGGCGGTGCTTGAGATACTCGTCGAGCATCACGATGACCGGGCAGGTGCGCGGAGCCATGTCGCTGAGGCTGAGCATGATCGCGCCAAAGGTCGTGCGCAGGTTCGTGTGCTTGAGAAGGTAGTTGAGCGCCTTGTTCGGATTGACGTCGCGCCGAATCTCGATCTCGATGCGCATGCCGCGCTTATCCGAGTAGTCCTGCACGTTCAGAATGCCGTCGAACTTGCGCTCCTTGGCGATAAACGCGATGGCTTTGACCAAGTTTTCTTTGTTGGTCTGGTACGGAACCTCGGTCACGACGATCACCGACTTGCCGGCATCGCCGGTCTCAATCATCGTCTTTGCTTGCATCACGATCGATCCGCGGCCCGTCTCGTAGGCCGAGCGGATGCCCTTCGTGCCCATGATGATCCCGTAAGTGGGGAAGTCGGGGCCGGGCATGACCTCCATGATCTCGTCGAGAGTGGAGTTCGGATTGTCGATGCGCATGAGCAGCGAATTGCAAACCTCGGTGAGGTTGTGCGGCGGCAGGTTGGTCGCCATGCCAACGGCGATGCCCTGCGAGCCGTTGCAAATCAGGTTCGGGAACTTGCCAGGGAAAACGGTGGGTTCGTTCAGCGTCTGCGAGTAGTTGGGCAGCCAGTCGACGGTTTCCCGGTCGAGATCCTCCATCAGCTCCATCGCAAGCGGGGTCAGACGGGCTTCCGTGTATCGCATCGCAGCCGGCGAGTCGCCGTCGATGTTGCCGAAGTTGCCCTGCCCTTGAATCAGCGGATACCGCAGCGACCACGATTGCGCCATGCGCACGAGCGTCGGGTAGATAACGGCCTCGCCGTGGGGGTGATAGTCGCCGCTCGTCTGGCCGCAAACCTTGGCGCACTTCGCATAACCGCCATCCGGAGTCAGATTGAGGGTGCGCATCGCGAAAAGGATGCGCCGCTGCACGGGCTTGAGGCCATCTCGCACGTCCGGAAGGGCGCGTGCGATGATGACGGACATCGCGTAGTTAACGTACGATCGTCCGAGCTCTTCGTCGACGTTAACGATGTCGATTCGTGGATCAATTTCTGACACTGGGTAAGTTCCTGACGCACGAGCACGGGCAAAGAAAGCTCTTGCGTGGGGGCGAACCTAGATTATACCCAGTTCGCGCGTGTACGCGCGTACACGCGCGAGAGCCCGTCGTCCCATCTCCCCACCGGGGGGGAGGGGGGCTGGAGGGTCGTGCTCCGTCACGACCGGTTTGTCAATCCCGCGGTCGACACGGAGGTCGACCCGCCATCCTCGCAACATGTAAGCTGAAGGTGTGGATCAGCAAGCAGCCGACGACTACGCAAGGAGCTGGATCGAAGCGTGGAACTCGCACGACGTCGACAAGCTAGGCGACCACTACGCGGAGGACGTCGTCTTCCGCTCGCCCTTCATCACGAAGATCACCGGCGAAGACAACTGCACGATCCATGGCCGCGAATCGCTGAAGTCATATCTGCGCCGAGGGATGGAAGCCTATCCTCACGTTCGCTTCCAGCTCCACCGAGTCGGCGTCGGCATCGACAGCATCGTCCTGAATTACATCAGCGTCGACGGCGCCTTAGCGAACGAGGTGCATGTGATGGGCGACGACGGCAAGGCCATCGACGTCCGATGCCACTACTCCGCGGCTCTGTAGCCCACCCAGTAGCCGCAGGGTCTTAAGCCTGCGTCCGGCTAGGTGCGAAGCAGCTGTAGCCGCAAGTCTTCAGCTTGCGAGGTGCGAAGCACCTGTAGCCGCAGGTCTTTTAGCCTGCTGCCGGCGAGGTGCGAAGTACCTGTAGTCGCAAGCTTTAGCTTGCGCTCCCCTAGTTCAAGAACCGAAGCCCTTCCACGATTTGCACGCCCAGGCGGGCATTCATGCCCTCCCCGATCAGCGACACGAACGCAGGCAATTTCTTCTCGCGAGCGAGCCAGTTGACGGCCCAAAGTCGGTGCCGCGGCTTGACGAAGTAATCGACGCCGACCCTGCCCCAAATCTTGGTAAATGCGGTGTACGTCCCTTGCGGCTCGACGGTGTCCTGGTCAACCGTCATCATCAGATCCCCGATCCCCTCCGAGCACTGCTGGAGCACAAAATGGCTCTTGCCCTTCGAGTAGGTGATATTCACCGTCGTCAGCATCGGCTCCTTGCCCTTCTCGAACTCAAATCTCGTCACCCGGTACCCCGCAGGGACGTAGGTCGGCACCACAAACCGAAAGCCCCGAATGTGCATGCGACGCAAATCCGAAGCCTTGATCCGAGACGACGCTCTACTCGTTTGAGCCGGCGAGCAGACGGCAAGGCAGAGGGCCAAAAACGGAAGCAATAGTGGTTTCATTGTGCTAGGTTCCCGACAACGGCGTCGCCCATTTCTCGGGTGGAAACCAGGCGCGTGCCGTTTTCGAAGATGTCGGCGGTTCGCAGGCCGTCTTCGAGCGCCTTCTCGACGGCATCCTCGACGCGCTTGGCGGTCGCCTCATCTTCGAGCGAATAGCGAAGAAGCATCGCCGTGCTCATGATCGCGGCAATCGGATTCGCGCGCCCCTGCCCTGCGATATCGGGCGCAGAGCCGTGGATCGGTTCGTAAAGCCCAAATCGCCCATCGCTGAGCGAAGCCGAAGGCAGCAGGCCCAAGGAGCCCGTAATCATCGACGCCTCGTCAGAAAGGATGTCGCCGAACATGTTCTCGGTCAGGATCACGTCGAACTGCTGCGGATCGCGCACGAGCTGCATCGCGCAGTTGTCGACCAGCATGTGCGTCACCTTCACGTCCTGATTCTGCGCCGCGTGCTCGCTCACCACCTCGCGCCAGAGCCGCGAGGTCTCCAAGACGTTCGCTTTGTCGACGCTCACAATCTCGCGCTTGCGCTGCCGCGCGATCTTGAACGCCTGCTCGGTGATCCGCTGAATTTCGTGGCGCGAGTAGATGCAGGTGTCAACGGCCACGTTGCCCCCGTCGCGCCGCTCTCGAGGCTCGCCAAAGTAGATCCCGCCGGTCAGCTCGCGCATGACGACCAAGTCCACCAGCCCCGAGCTGCCCTTCAAGGGCGATGCCTGCAGCAGCGGCTTCAAGGTCTTCGCCGGCCTCACGTTCGCGTACAGATTAAGCTCCGACCGCAAGGGCAACAGCGCCCCCACTTCGGGTCGCAGGTTTGCCGGCTGCACCGAATCCCATTTCGGACCGCCCACCGCCCCCAGCAGCACCGCGTCGGAGGACTTGCACAACTCCAACGTCGCCGAAGGCAAGGGATGCCCGGAGTCATCATAGGCCGCGCCGCCGATCAGCGCTTCCTCAAACGAAAAGTCCAGCCCCGTCGCCTGCAAGACCCGAACCGCCTCAGCCGTAACCTCCGGCCCGATTCCGTCACCGGGTAACACTGCGACTTTGAACGGCATGGCGCAAAGGGTACCCCTGAGATACGCGATTCCCGAGGCTGGCGCTACGCAACCTCGATCACCTCCGGCAGCAGCATCTCTAGCGCCTGCCCCGTGTCGCCGCGAACGAATCGGTACGCGCCGCCGTACAGCCCTACTCCGTCGGTAACGGAGCGGGGGCGGGGCTTTACGCTTTCTGCCGAAGCGACCATGGCTATTGCGCGCATGGATTCATTTAGTTGCGCGACTTTTGCCGGAGGAGAGTGCAAAAGAGCGAGACGAGAGCCGGTACAATACGTCCTCCGAATGTCCCAACCCGTCGCCGGAATCATCCTTGCCGCCGGCAAGGGCACGCGCATGAAGTCGGAGCTGCCCAAGGGGCTGCATTCGGTCATGGGTCTGCCGATGGTGGAGCTAGTCGGCCGGGCGATGCGCGCTGCCGGCGTCGAGAAGCCGATCGTCGTGATCGGCCACCGCGGGGAACTCATCCAGGAGGCTCTCGGAGGCTGCTACGCCTACGCCTGGCAGCGCGAACAGCACGGCACCGGCCACGCGGCCCAAATGGCCGCCGACCAGCTCAAGGGCCACAACGGCCCTGTTATCATCGCTCCCGGCGACACCCCGCTGCTCAGCGACGAAATGCTCAAAGAGCTCGTCGTGCGGCACGTCGAAACGCGAGCCAAGTGCACGGTGGCGACCAGCTTCGTCGACGATGCCAACGGCTACGGCCGCATCGTGAGGGATCATCACGGCCTCATCGAGCGAATTGTCGAGCACAAAGACGCCACCCCCGAGCAGCACGAAATCAAAGAGGTCAACGCCGCCGTCTACTGCTTCGACGCCCCGACTCTGCTGCGTATCCTCCCGACTCTGAGTAACGAAAACGCCCAAGGCGAGTACTACCTAACGGATGTGATCGCGGCGATTGCCAACGAGGGCGGTAAGGGCGTCGAAGCCCTCGTCGTCAACGACCCCGACATCCTCATGGGCGTCAATGATCGCTGGCAGCTCGCCCAGGCCGAGAAGGCACTGCGGCAAGAGACCAATAAGCGCCACGCGCTCAACGGGGTCACCATCCTCGATCCCGACACCACCTACATCGGCCTCGACGTCGAAATCGGGCCCGACACCATCATCGAACCATCGACCTTCCTTTTGGGAAACACCAAAATCGGCAGCAACTGCGAGATCGGCCCCTGCGCGAAGATCAAGCGCAGCACGATCGGCGACGGCTGCTACGTCTACATGAGCCACGTCAACGAGGCCACGCTGGAGGGCGAGAACAAAGTCGGCCCCTACGCGAATATCCGCCCCGGCACCGTGCTCAAGCGCAAGGCCAAGATCGGCAACTTCGTCGAGGTGAAGAACGCCACCCTCGGCGAGGGCAGTGCCGCCAACCATCTGTCTTATATCGGCGATGCCACCGTTGGAATCAAAACCAACGTCGGCGCGGGGACGATCACGTGCAACTACGACGGATTCGGCAAACATCGCACCACAATTGGAGATGGTGTCTTTGTTGGGTCGAATAGCACGCTTGTTGCTCCGCTTACGATAGAAGATGGAGCAATGATTGCAGCAGGCAGCGTTGTCACGCACAATGTACCGGCGGACGCGCTTGTCGTGGCACGATCGCGGCAAGAGGTGAAAGAAGGATGGGTATCTCGGTGGCGGAACAAGAAACAATCGGAAAGCCAATAGCAGATCGGCGTTCTCTCACGGGCATGAAGCTCTTCGCGGGCAATGCAAACCCGGAGCTCGCGAAGTCCGTTGCCGATTATCTCGGCCTCAAGCTCGGGCGCATGACCTCGACCAAGTTCGCGGATGGAGAAATCCGCATCATGGTCGATGAATCGGCGCGCGGCGCGGAGATATTCCTCATCCAGCCCACGTGCTGCCCGACGAACGAAAACTTGATGGAGCTCTTCATCATGCTCGACGCGTTCCGCCGCGCCTCCGCCTTCCGCATCACCGTCGTCATGCCGTACTACGGCTATGCCCGGCAAGATAAGAAGATCAAGCCCCGCGAGCCCATCACCGCGCGGATGATCGCCGACTTCATCGAGAATCGAGGTGCCGATCGCGTCGTCGCCATCGATCTCCATGCCGAGCAGATCCAGGGCTTCTTCAACATCCCGGTGGACCACCTGTACGGCGGACCGATCATCGGCCAGTACCTGATCGAACGCGGTTACAAGGATGCGCGCGATGTGGTCGTCGTCAGCCCCGATGTCGGCGGCGCAGCCCGCGCCAAGGCGCTCGGCGAAATGCTGGACACGACGTTTGTCATCATCGCCAAGAAGCGGCCGGAGCCGAATCAGGTGGAGGTCGTGGAGATCGTCGGCAACAGCCGCGGCAAGCGCTGCATCATCATCGACGACATGATCGACACCGGGTCGTCGATCATCTCCGGTGCCGAGGCTCTGCTCGAACGAGGCGCGAAGGAAGTCATCGCCTGCTGCAGCCATGCCGTCTTTAGCCAGTCCGCTGCCGAGCGGCTGCAGGAGAGCGTCATCACCGAGGTCATAACCCTTGACACGATCCCCATCCCCCCGGAAAGCCGGTTTGAGAAGCTCACCATCCTCACCGCCGCCCCCCTGCTCGGCGAGGCCATCCGTCGCATCCATCACAACGAGTCGATCAGCGAGCTATTCCATGGCTGGCGGTAGCTTCGCTAAGGATTGCGGATCGAGGATTGAGGTTTGAGGGGCGAATCAGACATAACGCATGAGCGAAATCGACAAAGCGCCCCAGCCTTCCGAAATGAACCCGGATTTACCTCAAGCAGGAACCCCGGGATTGAAGGAAAGCGGCCCGCCCAATCAGCCAACGACCCAACGAGCCAACGACCCAGCCCCCCAACGACCCAAAGATTTCGAATCCTTCTCATGGCGAGTCCGTCTATCGGATAACGAACCGGCGAAGCAATGGATCATCTTTGGCGTAGCGCTATCTGCCTTCATTCTCGGCACCTTGGTGTACCGCAAACCATTGCTTGGAATCCTCGGTTCTGTTATGATCCTCGCAGCGACAGCCGAGTTTTGGCTCGGCACGCGCTACAAGCTCGATGGCGATGGTGCGAGCAGTACGACGGGAGCGAGTCATTCGCGCATCCTCTGGAAGGATGTGAAACGCGCGGTGATAACACCCGTCGGCATCAAGCTCTCGCCGCTCGAAGAAAGCAGTCGGCTAGCCGCATTCCGAGGCGTTTTCCTTCGATACGGCCGCGAAGACCGGTTGCGGATCGAGTGCGAAGTGCGTAAGCTGGGTGGTAACGATGTTCGATTTGTGGAAGGAACCGCTGACTGAGGAGGAGAGGAACCAGCTCCTTGACAGGGCCGCCCAGGAAATTCAAAAGCGAAAAATGGAAACACCTGCGATACTTTTCCTGGAGATGCATAAACCTCTTTCCTACGTGGCCAGCCATGCTGCGCTGGCGTTCGCTCCATTTCTGGTCCCCTTTCTCGGATTTGATAATTTGAATAATTACAGTCGATTGCTATCCGAGAGGGAGAACGTTGAAAGACTGATTCTTCGGTTGGTAAACGTCGGCAATGTCGCCGGTAAGGCTAAGGAGGCCAAATGTTAGCGGAGCTCTCCTCCTGGAGGGGGCAGCAGTACCTCGACACTGGTTGGTTCGGTGTTGTCTTTGTGCTCGTACTGGTTGCCTTTATCCTCGCAAACATAAGGCGCGCGAAGAGCGGCAAGGATATGTACATCCGTCGTATTGCGGGCCTGAACGCAATCGATGAGGCGATCGGTCGTTCCACGGAGATGGGACGCCCTGTTCTCATGGTTCCCGGCCTTGGGCAGTTGAACGCTATTTCGATGCAGGCGCTGAACATTTTCGCCTACGTGGCGCGCACCGCCGCCCGCTTCGCAAATCCAATCAGAGTCTGCTGCGGGGATGCAGCAGTCTATACGGTCGCACAGGAGATCATTCGCGACACCTATCAACAGGAAGGATTGATCGACCGATACGATATCGACTCGGTCAGATTCATCTCCGATCGCCAGTTCGCCTTTGCCGCGGGCGTTTCGGGAACTATCCTGCGCGAGAAGACGGCCGCCTGCTTCTTTATGGGTGAGTTCTTCGCCGAGTCGCTTATCTTTGCCGAGACCGCAAACTCGGTTGGCGCCATTCAAGTGGCTAGCTCCACTCAGATCACGCAAACGCCATTTTTTATCGCCGCTTGCGATTATGTGCTGATCGGTGATGAATTCTATGCTGCAAGCGCTTACTTGACTCGCCAACCCGTTCTGGTCGGCAGTCTCATCGGTCAGGACTGGTGCAAGCTATTCGTTATGGCTTCGATTTTCGTCGGAGTTCTGGGGACCAGCATCCAGATGCGCCCATTTAGTGGAGTTACTGTTACGGAGGAGAAGTCGAAAGGAAATTTCAAAACCATTCCAGCCAGATCAATGAAAGTCGCGGACGCCTTTTTCCCTCAGCTATTGGCTCCGCAAACCGACCCTGAGTTAACGAAAATTAAGCGCGACCCGGACCCTGATGCGCCGAAGAAGGCAGCGCCTGCGGGAGGTGGATAATGGATTTCTTCGCTCAAGCTGCCCCGCCCACTTTCTGGAATGCACCTCCAGGTAGTGGTGAGTTCATCACCAAGCTTGTCGTCTCGTTTGTGCTGGGTTTCGCGCTGATTTTCCTGCTGCTTAAGCTTCCGGCCCAGGCAAGGCGTCCCATCGTTGTTACCGTAACTTTCCTTGCCGGGCTCTTTTACGTCCTTCAGTGGCTGTGGCCACAGCCCGTAGGACGAGAGCCAGGCACCCTTCCGCGCGACGGCGTGGAGCATGTTTCGTTCTGGATCGATGACGCAGTATCTGTTTTCGGCACGATCTCAAACGTGTTGAGCGCGTTCCTGTTGGGACTCGGCGTCTACTCCATCTTACGCATTCACGTTCGGAAGCTGGCCAAGATGCAGCAGGACTGGCTATTCAGCGGCGTCCTGCTCGTGAGCATGCTTGTGATGATCCTGTTTGGGTTTTACGATTGGCACGTAAGGACATTCGATCCCAAGGCAGCAGAAATTTTGCTCACGCCGGCCGGGATGCCCCTTCCAAACAAAATCTTCGATCTCCTATTCGAGGGGCTGCTCCAACAAATGGACGCGGCGATGTTCTCGATCATCGCCTTTTATATCCTGTCCGCAGCTTATCGCGCCTTTAGGATAAGGAGCGTGGAGGCCACTATCTTGCTCGCGACCGCCCTCATTGTGATGCTCAGCCTCATGGGAGCCGTCGAATTCCTTTGGAACAGCGGGGTTAACTCGGCAGCCTCAAACGATCCCAACTCCGTTATTCAGAACTTTGGAATTACGAACATTTCGAAGTGGATACAGGACACATTCCAAAACTCTAGTCTGCGCGCCATCGACTTTGGCATTGGTATTGGCGCTCTTGCGATGGGGCTTAGGCTTTGGCTCAGTCTCGAGCGAGGAGGGGTGAGCAGCTAATGTCCCAACCTGAACGCAAATCTTTTGGCGAGAAGCTTCAGTCCATCCCGAAGCCTTATCTCTTCTTCATCCTGATCCTGTGTACAAGCATTCCGCTCTGGTTTCCGGGCATCAAGGTGCCCAACAAGCCTCAGGACTCAACCGTCGACCTGTTTAACAAACTCATGGAGCTTCCCGAAGGGAGCACGGTTCTGGTGTCGTCAGATTGGACCAACTCAACACGAGGCGAGAGTGGCGGCCAGTTCAAAGCTCTCTTTCGCATTCTCATGCGGAAGCACATCAGAGCGTGCATCTATACCTCTGCCGATCCCCAAGCGCCCAAGGTGGCACGCGACACCCTTCAAACGCTGAACGAAATTCAGACGGCCGCTCACAGGCCCACCTACGATGAGTGGAAAGATTGGGTTCATCTCGGCTACTTCCCGAACGCCGAAGGAACAGCACTCTCGATTGCAGCCAATCTGAAGAAGGCCTTTTCCGGAAAGAAGGCCAAAGATCCCGGGACGGGAAATATGCGCGATGTGTTCGAATCGCCGGTGCTTGATAAGGTTCAGAAAGTCGCCGACTTTCCCCTGCTCATCGTGTTGACCGCTTCGAATACGAGCACCATCACGATCGAGCGACTCAATGGAAAGGTTCCCCTCGCCATGCTGGTTACCGGCGTTATGGGCCCGGAAACGCAAGTCTATTACCAGTCTGGGCAAGTCATTGGCCTTTCCAAGGGACTGAAGGGTGTATATGATCTCGAGACGATGATGGATGAAAAGTTCCCGGGTGAGCTGAACCTTGACCAGGGATCGTTATACTATCCCACCTTACATATCGCTCTCATCCTGCTGATTCTCGCTGTAGCGGCCGGAAACGTTGGGATGTTTCTGGGCCGGAGGAGGGCAACTCAGTCGTGAACTACGATCTGCTCAAGTTAACCGTTGGGGTAATCGCGACCATCGGGCTTTACAGCGTCCTCTATAAAGAGAACAAATTCTACAGGTTCTTCGAGCACATGTTTCTTGGACTTGCCGCTGGCTATACGGTCGTTTCTCTTTGGACCGAAACCCTCAAGAGCACCTGGTGGGACAAGATCACCGGCTCGATCCCCGAGCCAGGTACCGCTGCCGCCACGGCGAGCCCAGCCTACTGGGCCTGGATATTGCTGTTGCCGATCGGCCTGATGGGCTACTTCGTCTTCAGTAAGAAGAACAAC
>JBBREM010000093.1:0-10119 GCA_038202925.1 Fimbriimonadales bacterium
GGTATTCCAAAAGGGGAATGGCGAGCGGGCCATCGCCCTCCGGGTGATCCTCCGTGAAGCCATGCCACACATCGTTGACGCCGACCGATATCAGCACCAGATCGGGCTCGTTGTCGAGGACGTCCCGATCGAAGCGCGCCAACATGTCGGGCGCCTTGTGGCCGGAGATTCCGGCATTGATCACCTCTATGCCGCGCTTGCCGAGGGCCACACGGATCATGCCCACATAGCCGTCCGGCCCATCTCCCCCTTCGGTGATGCTGTCGCCGAGGCAGACGATTCGATGCACGTTCTGCAAGATTGGAACCACGGGTGTTAATACCCCGGGAGCGTCGTACAATGTAGTCATGCGGGGACTGCTGATAGTGGCGATTGCCGCGGCGCTCTGCGGATGCGGGGACGAAGGCATTACGCCGGCGGTGATTGAGGCGAGTGCTTCGACAGTGTCGCCTGACGTAATTCTGCGCCTATCGCCCGTCGATTTGGCTACGCCTGACGGCGTCGGAGCCGAGATGCAAAGGCCCAAAGCGGCTCTTCACGAGATCGTGTCGCATCTCGACAAGGCTGGCGATGCTTGGACGGCGGTGCGGGTCGAATGGCATTTCGAGTCAGCCACCTCGCGCGGGTACGCGTCGCTGACTTATGATCCCGGCACTCACGCGCTCACTCTAGATACGCCGGCTCTGAAGGCGCGGGCCACCGGCGTTAGTCGCGATGCGCTGAAGGGCGTGGATGAGCGCGCTGGCACGCTCGAATTCAATCTCTTCGAGCCGTATGGCTGCCTGGTCGAAGTCTCCGCGCCGTAAAGCGCGGTTCAGTCGGCGTAGCCGGCGATGGTTTGGCGCTTCTCGAAGATGTCATGCCAGAGATCGCCCCGTTCTTCGAGCAGCGATGGCGCGTTGTCAACGCGAAAATCGGCAGGATAGATCGATTCCAACTCGTTCCAAGAAATCGGGAAGGACACCGGCGCTCCGGGGATCGGGCGCGGCGAATAGATGCTGACCAGCGTCTTTCCGCGGACGTTTTGGTTGTGGTCGAAGAAGATCTTGGCGGGCCGTTTGGCTACGCTCCACTCCATCGTGAGGATGTCCGGAATCAATTCGAGTAGGTGACGCCCGATTGTCTCCGCCATCGCCTTGATCGTGTCGTAGTCGTACACCCGCTTGACCGGGATGTACACATGCAGACCGGTCTTCCCGCTCGTTTTCAGGTAGCCCTTGAGGCCAATCGAATCGAGCAGGGGCTTCAGGTGGAGCGCGGCTTCAACCGTCTTGTCCCATGCCGCCTTGTTCGGCTCGGGATCCTCGCCCTCCTTTTCGTTGCCGGTGCGGATGTTGGGATCGAGATCGACCACCATGAAATCCGGGTAGTTCAGGGCCGACGCATCGACGGACTTGCGGTCGGTGCAGAAATCCGTGGCCAGCTTGGTGTCAGGGCTGGGGTTGATGCGCGAGTACCAGGGATGGATTTCGAGCGCAGCAATCTGGCCCAGCCATAACAGGGTCGGAAGATTGTTGCAGAGGAGGTATTCGCTCTCAGCGCCTCGATGGCCCGACCAGATATCCACTCGCTCGACGAAGTCCGGCCGGTGTTTCCAATGCTTTTGGAAGAATCGCTCGCCATGAAGCCCCTGCGGAAACCGGACGAAGGCGAGGGGTCGGTCTCGAAGGTGCGGGATCATGTACTCGCCCACGCGGGCCAGGTAGTTCAGGAGATCGCGTTTGGTCACCGCCGGCACATCGCCTGCCGCCGGCCAATAGACCTTGGAGGCGCTGCTGATTTTGAGCTTCTCGCCCTCAACCTCGATGACGAATTCCTCTTTGGGGTTCTTTAGCTGCTCCAAGATGTCGTTTAAGCTCCGCCGCTCTTCATGCCTCTCGTCCTGACCCTTGGCCCTCGCCTTCGTCGTGACATCTTTTTCGACTGCAGCCCCGACGACATCGACATCCCACTCGGGACGTAGGCGCAAAAAAATTGGAAAGCGGAGATTGCCCTCATTGGTCCGTGCCATGTAGCGAACCTCTGCCATCAGCTTCGGCTCGACCCAGCGCGCCTTCTTCTCGCCTTCGATCGCCTGGGGAAAAGGCTTCTTGGCCGGCGCGATGCCCTTGAGCTGACCCATCAGATCATCAAGCAGCTTGTCCGTGAACCCTCCGCCAACATTGCCGACGTAGCTGAACTCGCCGCTTTCATCCTTCTCTGCGAGGATCAAGGAGCCAAAGGTCGAGGTGCGATTCCCTTGGCCCGGATTCCAGCCGACCACGAAAAACTCGTCCGAGTGGTACTGCTTGACCTTCAGCCACTCGTCGGACCGAACGCCCTCTCGATATTTCGAATCGAGCTTCTTGCCGACGATTCCCTCAAATCCGATTTGCGTCGCATGCTCGAACAAAAGCTCCCCATCCTCCGGGAATACGTCCAGCACGCGCAGCGTCGGCGTTCGCGAGTTCATCTGCTCGAGCAACGCGCGACGATCCGATAGCGCCGCCCCGCGGAGATCCCAGCCGTCGAGATAGAGGAGATCGAACACGCAGTATTCGACGGGCGTTGTGGTCTCCATCGCCATAATTTGCTGCGCTCCTTGGAGCTGGAATCGCTGCAACAGGCTTTGGAACGACGGCTTGCCATCTTCGTCGTAGCACACCGCCTCGCCGTCGAGAATGAAGGAGTCGAACGGAAGCTGCTTGAGCTCGCCGACGAGTTGAGGGAATTTGGTTGTGATGTCATTCCCGTTTCGAGAGATCAGCTTCACGTGGCCATGATCGACGTGGGCAAGGACGCGGATGCCGTCGATCTTCAGCTCGAAGGACCATCCCTTTCGGCTGAACGGCTTCTTGGCTTCGGATGCCGCCATCGGCGACCGAACCTCCATCATCTTGCGTGGCACGGCACCTTTGACATCGTCCGGTTTGATCAAATTGCCCGGCTTGCCTTGCTGGACGTCCTCGATCGTGCGCCCCGTCTTGACCGAGCGGTCGAGCGCCGTGACGTCGAAATCGTCCCGCTCGAAGCCGTCGCGATGCTTGATCATCAGCCAATCGTCGGACTTTGGACTTTGGATTTTGGATTTTGGATTTCCTCCGGTGCGCACCAGAGTCCACGAGCCATTGAGCTTGTGGCCACGAAAGGTGATCGAGAGCTTGCCCTTCTTCAGGTCCTCGCGCATGCGCCGTTCTGCCTCGTCGCGGTCGTCGAACGAGAGAACGCCTTTGTCGTCGGGCGAGTAGACGCCTTCGTCCCAGACGAGGACCTCGCCTCCGCCGTATTCGCCTTTCGGGATCGTTCCTTCGAAGTTGCGGTAATCGAAGGGATGATCCTCGACGTGTACGGCAAGGTGTTTGTCAGCGGGGTTGTAGCTCGGGCCCTTGGGCACCGCCCAGCTCAAGAGCGCGCCATTGTGCTCAAGGCGAACATCGTAATGGAGTCGCCGGGCGTTGTGCTTCTGCACGCAAAAGCGCAAAGGCCCCGCCCCCTCGACATCACCGGTTCCGCTAGGCTCGGCGGTCTTGGTGAAGTCGCGCTTCTTAACGTACTTGTCGAGCAAGCGGTCTCCCAATCCGTGAGTAAAGTGGATTTGTGAACAAGCGAAAGCTGCTGCTCAAGGCTTTGAATAACCCGAAGGGATTCAAGTTCTCAGAGGCAGTCGCTTCGGCAGAAGCTTTCGGCTTCCTTCTAGCCCGCACGAATGGCAGCCACCACATTTTCAGGCATAACAAGCAGCCCGTTATGCTAAATCTGCAGAATGCCTTCGGCGAAGCTAAGCCATACCAAGTGCGGCAGTAGCTGGATCTAATTGAGGCGTACAATTTAGAGTGGCAGGAATGAGCGACTATCACATCAATGTATTTTTTTCCGACGAGGATGGCGGTTACATCGCCGATATTCCCGACTTGAAGAGCTGCTCTGCCTTCGGCTCGACCCCCGAGGAGGCCGTCCGCCAAGCTGTTGCGGCGAAGATCGCGTGGATTGAGGCGGCAACGGAAGGCGGCATTGCTATTCCTGAGCCGCGTTACCGGCCTGCGATCTATCACCTCTAACCCGTCTTTTTCTTCTTCGCCTCTTCGAGGCTTTTCTTCAGTGCTTCCATGAGATCGACGACTTTCGTCGGCGCGGCCTCCGGAGCATGCTTCACTTCCTTGCCCTCGACCTTCGCCTCGATCCGCTCCATAATCGCCTTTCGATACTCGTCCTCGTACTGCGAAGGGTCGAATTTCTCTTCGAGCATCTCGATGAGCGAGTTCGCCATCTTTAGCTCCTTTTCGTCCACTTTCACGTCATCCAGTCCTTGATCAGTGGCTTGGCGGATTTCGTCGGGAAAGAAAAGGGTCTCCAGGACCACGCTGCCCTTCGTGCCTTCGCGCACCACACATAGGCTCTCCTTATTCCGCAGAGCGATCTTCCCCAGCGCCTGAACGCCTTTGCCGGCGATCGCCTTCATCAGCAGGGCGAACGGCTTCTTTCCCGCTTCCTCGGCTTCAATGTAGTAGGTCGAATCGTAATAGATCGGATCGATCTCCTCTGCCTTGACGAATGCGATGACCTGAATCGTGTGCTTGGTGGGCACGGGCACGTCCTCGAAATCCTCGTCCGTCATGTAGACGTAGCTGCCTTTCGAGTATTCATAGCCCCGAACAATCTCATCGGGCGGCACGACTTCCTCATCGACCGGGCACCACTTTTGCTGCTTGATCCGCGATCCGCATTTCTTGTGGATCTGGTTGAAGTGGATGTCCTTCTCTTGCACCGCCGTGCTGAGTCCGACCGGGATGCTGACCATGCCGAAGGTGATGACGCCGTTCCAAATCGATCTAGGCAAACTGTGCTCCTGTGCGTCCCACTTGGGTCGCCGCATGATTTTATACATCTTTTGGATGCAAGCGTAGTGCCAAGCGGTTCATTGCAGCCCAGCCGGGGCGGCTAGGGTGTAGGCTCTTGCCGTGCTCAACGTCATCCCCGGTCCTGTCACGCGGGTTGTGCTAAACCGTCCGGAGGTTCGCAACGCCTTCAATGACGAGCTGATCTCAAAGCTCTCGGACGCATTCGCGAACCTGGAGAAATCCACTCGCGCGGTGGTGATCTCGGGAGAGGGCGAGGCATTTTGCGCAGGTGGCGATCTCGAGTGGATGCGCAAGGCGGCGGACTACTCGCATGACGAAAACAAGCGCGACGCGCTTCGGCTTGCGCGCCTCTTTAGGGCAATTGTGGACTGTCCGGCGGTTGTTATCGCTCGGGTAGCCGGACCGGCCTTTGGGGGAGGCTGCGGCTTGGTCGCGGCAGCCGACATCGCGATCGCTTCGGACGACTCGAAGTTCGCCTTTAGCGAAGTGAAACTGGGCCTTATCCCGGCTACCATCTCGCCGTTCGTGATCTCGAAGATCGGAGCAGGGCAGGCGCGGGCGCTGTTCACCACTGGCGAAGCCTTCGGCGCGGATCACGCCCTTCGGATCGGCCTCATCCACGAGGTTGTGGCCCGCGAGGCACTCGACGAAGCCGTGAATCGGAAGCTGAAGCTTATCTTCGCCGCCGGCCCCCAGGCGGTTGCCGGAGCCAAGAAGCTCGTCCGCGATCATCCTCTTTCGTTGGACGACGCCGCCAAGCGGCTTGCCGATGCGAGATCGTCGAGCGAAGGGAAAGAAGGCGTTGCCGCCTTCTTGGAGAAACGCAAGGCTTCGTTCGTCGACGCGCCTTAGGCCATATACCGATAGATCGCGGCAACTTCTCCGCGCCCGGGCACATCTTCTGGATTGACCACCACGAGTTGGCCCCCCGTCATCAAGGTGTTGATGCTCGCGATGTCTACGAGATCCTCGCTGTCCGATCGGTCGTCCACCATCTGATTCTGCGCATCGAACTTGCCCGGATGGCGATTCTGTGGTGCCACAAACAATATCCCGACGCGGCCCTGGGCGGCAGCTGGCACGATTTGATTGATGTTGTCCGATGCCAGTTGATGCGCGTAGGCGGTGCCGTACTGCTCCCGCAATTCGTCCGTTTCCTTCTGCCACAACGGTTCGAGGATCTCGACTCCGCCCTTGTGCAGCGCCTCATCGGTTACATGCTCGGGATTGCCGTGGATGCATTGCTCGGTAATGTGCTTATGCGAGCTAACGTGCTTGTAATACGGTGCGGTTGACTCGGTGCCGGCGACGACCAGCGAGGCCGCAGGGTCGCGGATCGTCCGCATCATCCCCTCATCGAGTTGGCGATAGAAGAATCGGCGGTCCTCCTGCTCTTTGTTCTGAACATCGGTGGCTTGGCCGTGAAATCCGCCTGGGCCGGTATAGGCCCTCGAGGCATCGCCGCCATGGCGGATCGAATCCGACTTGTGATTTTCACCGCTTCCTTGCGTGTCGATAACGCTGAGAGCCACATCCTTAGGCAGCTCGCGCCGGACGCACGACGTCGGCGTGCACTCGAGCAGCCTCGCATCATTTTGCGAGACGGCGAGAATGTAAAACAGTTTGCTTTGCAGCAGCGGCAGGAGCGGCTTGATCTCAAACCGGTCGTTAACCGTGCAGACGTCGTCCACTTCTACAGGAATTCGGTAGCGATGAAACACGCCTTTGCAAATGAAGATCGCAAGGCCGTTTTGGCTGTGCATCCAGAAGTCTGCGTCCTCGACAAGATCCTGCGCCGGCTTTAATAAATCTCGCGCAAGTGTGGGTCGCATGCCGGTCGCGGTCAGCTTTTCTTCGGCATCGCGCAGCAGGTTCTTCAGGTGCGCGGGGTCTTGACGCACATCGCGTCCGACGCGGTGCGTGGGCATGAAAATGGAAACGCACGGTGCCGTGCTCCCCTCGATGAGGCCTCGAAGCTGTTTGTAAGTGATGATGTCCATCCGGTCTTGAATCCTCCGTGGGTACGCGAGTTAGACCGTGAAAGAAGCGCCTAGGCTCCAACACTTTTGCCCGTCAGAGGCTGATCGACCAGGCATCTTGCAACTGCCCCGCGCTGAGCGACTTGGCGTGCATGTCGCCAAACAACGTGTTGTAGCGGAATTCGCGCATGCGATCACCAAAGGTGTCGGGGGTGTCCTCCGGAGTCAGCGCCGACCCCGAGCCGTGCCAATGGCCGGCGCCGTCGAACAGGACGTTCACCTGGGCGGGAACCTGGAATGAGGTCTGGCTCATCGCTTTGAAGGCGATTTCAGTTCGGAAGAAGTAGCTGGACTTGTACACCGCATACATGCTCGGCGTTGTGGGGAAGGGCTGCGGATAGTGGTTGTCTAGAACTCGCGTGCCGGTGTCGGAGGGGCAGCGAAAGACTTCCTTACTCTTCAGATAGGTTTGCAGCACGTCGCTGAGAAGGGGCATGTCGGCGATGCGCTGCTGAAACTCAGGCGAGCCACTCCAAATATCCGGTGCCCACTTGTCGGATGGATCGACGGCGTTCGGGAAGAGATCGTCGTAGTCGCCCATGTAGATCGTGATGGCGTCGCCGACTTGCTTGAGGTTGCTCAGGCAGGTCGTCCTCTTCGCGGCTTCCTTGGCACGAGCGAACACAGGGAAGAGAAGCGCCGCGAGCAGAGCGATGATCGCGATGACGGTTAGGAGCTCAACAAGGGTAAAGCCGCGGCGCATCAATCTCATGATAGAAGACCTCTGTTCGTTAAACGGGTCGAAAAGGCAGAACGTTCCGGGGGATTGGGGGTCAATGGGTGTTGGGTGTTGGATGTTGGGTGTTGGGTGTCAGGAAATCGATCCACACTCATCTGCCACGAATCACGAATCACTAATCACGCTCCAACGACCCAACACCCCCTTTCCGGGTATGATTCAGGCTTGCGCGCGGTCCGCGTCGCGCGTCCCATCGCCCCCTTTAAGCGGAACCCCGAGGAGTCTCTTGGCGAAAACCATCGATATCAAGCCCGAAGAAAGTTTTGCGCGTTCGTACGTCGACCGCCTCATCCTGGAAAAGTTGACCGAAATGGAGTCGGCGGTGAAGCTCAGCGAGCTTGCCGACAAGCTCGCCAGTCAAGGCATTGGTCTCTCGACCGTGCGTTCGCTGCTTGCCTCCAATCCCGAGCGATTCGCCTATCACGAGCGCCGCTGGATTCCCGCCGCGCGTATCAACGGTGCCGGGCGCCCATTCTTGCAGGCGATGGCGCTGGTGGTAGAAGGCTTCGGCGGCCCGATGCCCCTACACCTTCTATTCGAGGAGCTTGCCCGCATCCGCAGCGTGTCGATCGAGCAGGCCGAGATGACCGTTCGCCGCATGGCGGAGATAGACGAAACGTTTGTGTTGTCCGGCGATCTGGTTTCGCTTACCAAGTGGAGCTTCGTCGCTCACGACGAGCCGTTCGCTCGCGCCCTCGAACTCAACGGCATCACCGCCGAAGAGGTCGAGGCGGCCCAGAAGAAGATCGGCGATCTCGACTTCCGCACCGAAGACGCGATTACGGAAGCGGTCAAGAAATCCGCCCCGATCAAGCTGAAAGTGCTTGGCGCCGTTGCTTGGCAGGCGGTCAACAGCGACGACCCGCGCTCGATTCTGATCTTCGACTCTCGCGAATTCTACGCGAAGGCGATTAACGTTCCGGGCTTCGTCTATGCTCCCGACGGCACGATTTACCACGAGGCAGAGGCCAAGAAGTGGATCAGCGTCGCTGTCAAGCTGGCGGACCGGCTCGCGCCCACGGTCGATGTCGACGACGCCGCCCCCATCGAGATCAAGCCCGAAGACGCCAAGAAGATGGCGGACAAGATCGCCGCAATGGACAAGTCCTACACGGCCACGAAGATCCTCGAAGAAAACTACGAAATCACGCTCAGCAACAAGACGTTCCCCGACGACATGGCCAATCTGATGGTTGCCCTCAAGGGGAGCGACAAGATCACCTGGGTCGGCGGGGATCGCTTCCAGAAGGCCGGCCAGATGCCAGACTTCATCAACGAAGTGCCCGAGCCGTTCCAGTTCCAGACGTCTTCGGCGCTGGACGAGGATGGCGATCCCGTAGACGTCGAGCTGACCGACGATGGCCTGAGCTCGACGCTGCGCAAGCTGCTCGCTCACCCGCTCGCGACCGACGTGCTGGACGAGGACGTGCTGCCGGCGCCGAAGAACATGCCCGAGCAGCTTCGTCTCGTGCTGAAGTCGATCCACCGAGAACTCGGCACCTTCCCGCTAGCGCAAACCCCAACGGGCTGGCTTGAGGCTGAGCCCAAGATTCAAGAGGCGATCTTCGTCGATCCACAGGGCAGGGAACTGCAGGTTTGGATCAATCAGGACGCGCGACTGATGTACAACCTGTTCGACTGGTGGTTCGAGCAGCCCGTCGAGAGTGGCGCGGTCTTCACGCTAACCAAGACGAGCAAGGCGAACGTTTTCGATTTTGCCTGGATGGATCAGCCCGATCCGGTGGTTTACATCTCTAGCCAGCGGATGGAAGAGCTTCGCAACATCGGCGCCCGCGCCGATGAGATGAGCACGCTCGATATCCTGGTTGAGGTGATGGCGCATTGGCCCAAGGGCGCGGACTATCTAACGATCCTTGCCGAGGTCAACGTGGTGCGCCGCTCCTCACGACGGCTGGTGGCCTCGCTGCTGTCGAGCTATCAGTGCTTCTACCAGCGATCCGGGTCGCCGGTCTGGCACTTCGACCAGAAGAAGGTCGACCTCGGCTTCGACAAGACGAAGAAGAAGTTCGTTATCAAGAAGTGAAGGTATTGGAGTGTTAAGGTGTTTCGGTATTGGAGGGAGCATCTCCCTCAACACCTTAACACCCCAATACCCAACACCTTCCCCCGGGGTATAATCCTCCCTCAAACGCGAATCAGCCATGGCAAATAAGAGATCGAGCAAGAAAGATCTGCGCAGAACCGCTAAGCGGACTGAGCGCAACAAGGGCACGCGCACCGCGCTGAAGACCTACGTGAAGAAGGTCCGGACCGCTGCCGTCGCCGGAGAGGCGACCGAAGTGAAGACGGCGTTGACCACCGCGCTGAAGATGCTGGACAAAGCCGTGCAGCGGGGCGTCATCCACAAGAACCAAGCCGCTCGCCGCAAGAGCCGCATTGCCAAGGCTGCCAACAAGGCCGCCGAAGAAGCGAAGTAACGGTAACGGTGTAAGGACAAAGCGAGAGCCAAAGGCTCTCGCTTTTTCATGCGAGCACCTGTGGC
>JBBREM010000094.1:0-10083 GCA_038202925.1 Fimbriimonadales bacterium
GGAGAGGGCAAGCTCGCTTCCATGCCGGCACTCATGACTACGAACTCGAAAACCCTCCCCAGGCCCCTCCCGGAACGGGAGGGGAACGCGGAAGATGAACCTATTTCAGGAGCCCATTCTCGCCATCGAATCAAGCTGCGACGAAACGAGCGCCGCTGTGATCATCGAGGGCTTCGTCCGCTCGAATATCATCTCAAGCCAAGCCGAGCTTCATCAGAAATGGGGCGGCGTCGTCCCCGAGGCGGCTGCCCGCGCCCATGTCGAGGCGATCCTTCCCGTCATTGAGGAAGCCCTAGCCGCAGCCAAATCAAAGCTGAGCGACATGAAGGCCGTCGCCGTCACCAACCGCCCGGGCCTTGTCGGCGCGTTGAGCGTGGGCATTAGCGCCGCGAAGGCGCTCTCATTCGCCCTCGGCGTTCCGCTCATCGGCATTCACCACCTCGAAGGCCACATCTGTAGCGCGGCCATCGAGATGGGCGTTTTTCCGCATGTTTGCCTGATTGTCTCGGGCGGGCATACCGAGCTTGTTCACGTGCATGATCTGGGTAGGTACGAGATCATCGGCCACACCCGCGACGACGCCGCGGGTGAGGCGTTCGACAAAGGCGCCCGCCTCCTCGGCCTCGGCTACCCGGGAGGCTTCGCCATCCAGGAGGCGGCGCGGACGGGAAATCCCGCGCGCTATTCGCTCCCGCGCGGACTCTCGGGCGACACGACCGACTTCTCGTTCAGCGGCCTCAAGACCGCGGTGCTGCGCCTAACCCAGAGCGAGGGCGTCAAGATCAGCGTTGCCGGCGCCGCCGCCAGTCTCCAAGAGGCGATCGTCTCGGTGCTGACCGAGCGGGCAATGCTCGCCTGCGAGCGGCTTGGGTCGGAAGCCTTGACGTTGGTCGGAGGCGTCGCTGCAAACGAAGCCTTGCGCGGAAGGCTGGCGCAAGCTTGCGACAAACGCGGCATCACCTTCCACACTCCGCCGATCGCGCTCTGCACGGACAATGCGGCCATGATTGGCCTCGCCGCATCATTCAGGCTGGGTCGCGGTGAATCAGACGACGTCGACCTCGAAGCGCTCCCCAACGCGCCGCTCCCTTAGCCCGCGAAATCTCGATTCCTCCTTCGTCGGAATGACAAAAGTGGCTCTGGAAGCACAATTGTCATCCCGAGGCACCTGGGATCGAGACAGCGCCAGCCTATCGCTCTGCGTGGAATCCTTCGCAAGCTCGGTAGGGCAAGGTTGTTTCCAACTAGCTCCGCCTACTGATTCTGTCCGGCTGCCGCCGCGCGCAGGTATCCAAGCGCAACGTCCAGCTTCGTGCCCGCTAGCTGCGGACCCTTGGGGAAGTGGTAGGGGAAATCTCCGGCAGCCCTGGATCGTTAGGGGCGCAAAGCACTCCGTCATTAACCTGCCATAGCCCCGTCCTTGGAGGGACGATGTAATAGTCGGAGGCTTCCCACATCAGCTTGCCAAAGCTATCGAATGCTTGGTTCCTCGGCCCGCTCGATAGGCTGGCCATAGTCTGTAGGAACATTAGATACTTCTTGCCGACGCGAGGCAGAGGCTCACCGGAGATCCTCCATCCGGGAGGGCCCCGTCCTGATTTAGAAGGTCGTTCGCCCTGCTCGACGAACACACGTATAGAAGGTTGCCGGACCCCATCATCATGCACAAAGTGCAGAGGCAAGGCTGTAAATACGGTGTACTGTGAATTAACCTCCGGAACGATCCGGTTATATCCTTGCCTCACAACACCGGTAAACCGCGCGAGTATCGCGGTAGCGTCATCAGTAATATATTCGCCCACAGATTGAGGACTGGAAAACACCCGCGATGCTTGGGCGACTAGATAGTTAGCCTTCGCTGCCTTACGCACCGGAGAGCCCCCTGATGGGGACTCGTTTTTGACTTGAGTTTGGCTTGACCCACAGGTGCGGCACACAACCACCTTTCTAGTCTTGTGGGGCAATAAGTATGCACCAGTCACGAAAAAAATGGATGCCAGGGCGCATTGGATCGATATGGTTGATTTCATCGTTATAAGTCGTGACAGTTAGCGTGTCCAAAACCGTACGCACCCCAACCGACAAGTTGGCGTTAGACAGGTTATTGAAGGTTGTTCTGTTGGCTTCGCCAAACACCGAGATCGTGTCTCCGTTGTCCAATGAGTCTTGAGCGAAGGCCGTGCTGGCCATGGCAGCTAGTAGAAATGCTGCAGCGACGCGGCAGCCACCCGGTATTTTTCGGTGTGCCATGTATTAGTACATTGCGGTTTTGGCCACAAGAGAGATAAATTTCGCAGCGAAATGCTTCTCTCTACCCGCCGCCCGCCTCGATAAGCCGAGGGATCGCCACTTCGAGCATCCCCTTAGCTTGAGACTTGAATTCCTCCAGATTGATCGACTTCATCTGCTCCAGCAGGCCCGTGGGCAGCCACGCCTGCCCGGTTTTCATCGGCCAGTAGGCGGCCATGAACGTCCGGTCGTGCAACGAGGCATCGATCGGGCGGGTGGGGCGGAAGTATAGCGGGCTTAGCTCGAAATCGCGAAGCAAAATCCCCTCCGCCATGCCCTTGGCGCGGGCCAGGTCGCTGTCCGTCCAGGCACTAAGCGCGCCCAGAAGTTGCTCCCGAGCACCCTTGGCGAGTTCCGCCGGACCCAATGGATCGCTGCTTGGAAGGATCAGCCTCGGAACAAACCCGTTGGCCGTGGGCCATAAGATCGCCTCCTGCCGGTAGCTCCAGCCCTTTGCTTCGCGCAGCGCCGTAAACATCGCCGACCCCTTGCCGCTCCCCAGCCCGATAAGCGCGAGCAGCTGCGAGGCCAGCGCGGGATCGTTGCCCGCGAACTCGGGACCGCGCAGCTCGACTATCGCTTCCGGCCCCTTGATCGATATCTCCTGCGGGAGAAGCGACGTATCGATGGCCGCCTTCGGCACCTTGACGGGTTTCCAGTCGGAGGTTCGGGCGGTCCAAAGCTGATCGCCCTCGCCGGGCTTGATCGGGCCGCCGATCGCGATCCAGACATTGTCGGGCCGGCATATACGGTGATAAAGCTCCATCACGTCCCGCTGCTTCATCCGCGAGAACGTGTAGTGAAACGGCCAGAGGGCGGTCGTCCAAAGCGAGCGCTGCCGCGTCGGCCTCTCGGCGATCGCCTTGTTCAGCGCTTCCTCAGGCAATTTCGAGCCGCGGAGAATTTGATCGATCATCGCCACCCCCACCTTGAGATCCTGAGGCAGCACCCCCACTTGGATGCGGATGTGATCGGGCATTAGGCGAACGCTGACCGCGTCCCCCGCCCGCGCGGCGATGTCACGCATCGTGAACCGGCTGTAGCCATCCACGTCGTAGGCGATGGCCTCCGCGAGCAGGGCCGCCGCCGCCTGATCGTGGGGGGAAAGCTCGGGCAGCTTGATAATCGCCTGGACGCTCACGTAGGTCGCGGCTGGGTCGATGACCTCGACGACCGGATTGGCGATCAGCGCCGTGGCCAAGGCGAGCGCGGCGATCATTCCGACGCCACCGCCGTGACCGCGTTGTCCTTCATCAAGGCGCGCATCCCCGCCTCGAATTGAGCCGGAGTCAAGGTGTCGAGCTGTTCGAGCAGCATCTCCGGCCGATTGGCGACGCCTTGCGCCAGGAGTAGCCCACGCAGATAACCCACCCCTGAAGAGGTGCGAAGCTGGCGCTGAATCCACTCGTGCGCAAGCTGCCGCCCCACGTTGTAGAGGCTCGCGGGACTCTTGAAGCTATCGATGAACGCCCCCAGCCCCGTACTCGATTCCGTGCGCCCGACCAGCACAAGCCCTTTCTGCGCGGTAGGCGTGTAGGTGACGAACGCGTTCTGAAACTCGCTCGCAATTGCCAACGCCGCCGCCAGCGCGGCGACCGTTTGCGGCGAATTGAACCCCGGCACCAGAGCCGCCCGTGCTTCTCCCGAGCCCTCGGCGTCGGCAACCCGTCCAGGATGGCCCTCGCGGATGGGCAACACCGGCTTACGGCTCCCTTTCGCGCGCGGCCCCAGCAGGTCGCGCCCCATAGCCGTCGCCTTATCGAGATCGACGGGGCCGGCGATCACCAGCGCCAGACCGTCGGCGGCGAACTGCTTGCCGACGATCTCGTCGAGCTTCCCGGGTGTCGCACGGTACATCGAATCGAAGGTGCCCAAAGGGTCCAGTCCGCTCTCCTCGTAGGCGGCTCGCCATGCCGCCGACGAGAGCTTCGCGGGCTCGTCCAGCAGCGCCAGCTCCTCGCGCATCACCTTCACCTCGTTGTCGATCTGCTCCTGGGTGAAACTCGGCTTGCGCAGAATCGTGCGTAAGGTCTCAAATGCAAGCGGCAGTTGATCCGCCCCCACCGTCAATTCCATCTGCGTCGCGTCGCGGTAGGTCCGCGCCTTCAAGAAGCATGCGGCGGTCTCCAGCTTCCGGTCCAGATCATGGTCCGGTCCCGTCACGATCAGGTGCTCCAGCAAGTGCCGGTAACCATGAGTCGCTTCGGTCTCTGGCACGTAGCGAGAAGAGGCCCATAGCTGCACCGAGACCGTTTTCTCCTTCGGCATCGGCTCGACTAGGATCACGGCTCCGTTGTCGAGGATCGTCCTCAATCGCGGCGGCTCCTGCGTAAGGGCAGAAGTGAGGACAGCAACGAGGAGGGGAAGAATCATAGGGGACTTAGCACGGACGGTCTGGGCGCGGCGGAGCGTTTGCGATTAGTGGAAATAGCTCGCGCCGTTGATGTCGATCACGATGCCGCTCAGGTAGCTCGCATCGTCGGAGAGCAGGAAGGCGGTGGCGGCGGCGCAATCCTCCGGCGTCGCGATGCGGCCAAGAGGAATGGTGCTTAGGATCTCCTTCTTGCGCTCCTCCATCCCGTCTCTCGCCATCGCCGTCTCCACCCATCCGGGCGCGATGCCGAAGAGGCCGATGTTCCGCGGCGCAAGCTCGACCGCCAGACTCCGCGTGAGATTGATCAGCGCCGCCTTGCTTGCCGCGTACAGCGTCGCACCTCCTTCGCCTTTGAATCCAACGCGGCTCGCCACGTTGACGATCTTTCCGCCCGACTTGCCAAAGTGCTTCGCCGCCGCCCGAATCAGCGCGAGGGGTGATTCAAAATTGATCGCAAACGTGCGGTTCAGGTTGGCCGCGAACGCCGCATCGCCCGACCCGAAGAAGTCGAGCGGCATGTAGACCCCCGCGTTGTTCACAAGCGCATGGACCGGCCCATCCTTGACGGCCTCGGCAAAGAGCTTCGTCGCGTTGACCGGCTCGCCCAGATCGGCGTGGTAAAGGCCGGAGCAGCGCTTGCCGAGCGACTTCTTCACCTTCTCCGCTTCCGCCTTCTCGGTGCTGTAGTGCAAGGCGACCGACCAGCCGTCGTTGGCAAGCCGGTAGGCGATCGCCCGGCCGATGCCGCGCGAGCTTCCCGTGACGAGCACCCTCTTTTCCGCCATCGCGGGCATTTTATCCGCAACTCCGCGCCATCCGACTCACCTGCCGCGCCATTTGGAGGACAATAGAGTCGTTCACATGCGGATTCCTCTGATTTGTTTGGGTTTTGGATGTCTGGTCGTCGCGGCGCTCGAATCGCCCCGCGAGTCGGCCAGCGACGAGGCGAAGGCACCGTCGCTGAAGACCGTCAACTACGCCCAGCACGTCGCGCCCATCCTCAGCGCGCACTGCGTGAACTGCCACCGGCCCGGGGAGGTCGCTCCCTTTTCGCTCGTCGGATACGTCAACGCGCGCAAGTGGGCGACGATGGTCAACACGGTGACCGAGTCCAAGAAGATGCCGCCTTGGAAGGCCGTGCACGGCTACGGCGACTTTCTCGAGGAGAACCGGCTGTCCGCGACCGAGATCGAAACGCTCAAGAGGTGGGAAGAAGCCGGCACGCCGCGCGGCAACCCCACGCTCGAGCCGCCCGCTCCCAAACCCGCCCCCGAGTGGCCACTCGGCACACCCGACCTCATCCTGCAGGCGGATAAGGAGTTCCATCTCGCCGCAGAAGGGGCCGACGTCTACCGGAACTTCGTGATGAAGAACGACTTCAAGGAGCCGGTCTGGGTGACGGGGATGACCGTCAAGCCAGGTAACCGCAAGGTCGTCCATCACATGATGGCATTCCTCGACAATACCGGCGTTGCGACCCAAAAGGAAGCCGCGCAAACCGACGGCCAACCCGGCTACAGCAGCTTCGGCGGCCCCGGCTTCGCCCCCGCCGGCAGCCTCGGCGTTTGGGTGCCTGGGCTCAACAACCGGCTCATGCCCGAGGGCAAAGGCTTCCGCATCGATCCCGGCACGAAGATCGTACTTCAGGTGCACTACCACCGCACCGGCAAGCCCGAGACTGACCGAACCAGGGTCGGCATCTATCTCGCCAAGCACCCGGTCGTTGACGTGATGCATCTGCGCTACATCCTCAATATTATGCTTCGGATTCCGGCCGGGGATAGAGAGCGCAAGGTCAGCATGACCAGCCGAATCGGGCAAGACGTGACGCTCTGGGCCCTCTTCCCGCACATGCACCTGCTGGGCAAGTCGATGAAGGCGTGGGTGGAGCTGCCCGACGGCTCGCAGAAGCCGCTCATCGAGGTGCGCGATTGGGACTTCAACTGGCAGCTCAACTACCTGCTGAAAGAGCCGATGAAGATCCCCGCCGGATCGACGATCCGCGTCGAGGCGATCTACGACAACTCCACGGGCAACCCCCGAAACCCCTCCAATCCGCCGAAGGATGTCAGGTTCGGAGAGCAAACGACGGACGAGATGATGCTGCTGATGGCGGCCTACACAGTGGACCGGAAATAGTCGAGAGTTCAGCCATCCGCCATCCACCATCCGCCTTGCGCCATTGACTAGGCTCAAGCAGGGCCCGCCATTTCCAGCCCCGTTGAAGAGAGGGATCGCGTCAAGTAGGATGGGCATCTTGTCCATCACCTCTCTGGCGGTGTCAACTCCGCGATACAATCACCCACTGTGAGCAAGCACGAAACACCCATGACTCGCTGGTACTGGGGCGAGATCGGCGGAACTCTCATCGAAGAATTCTGCGCGGTACCCCGGGCCCCCTCATGCGGCACCCGCCTCCTCGACGGCGTGATCATCAAAGGTGGCGATCACCGCATCGCCCGCCAATCCGAAGTCACCGTCGAAGGGAAAGACATCGTGATCGTCCAGGCCAAAAGAGACCGACTAGGCATGTACATCATGGGCCAAGCCTTCTTCTCGGCTGACCTCATGAAACGGTACAACCCCCGTTCCATCGAGTCGGTCGCATTGGTCGGACAGGACGACGATATCCTCCGCCCGCTACTCGAGCAATACCCAGGCATGAAAGTCGTCGTGTACCCAGGTGCCCTTGGCGCATGCAACGGCGAAGCCGTGTAGCCGCAATGGCATGTTGCGCCCGCCGCCATCCAATATCCAATATCCGCCATCTTTAGTCGAGCTTGAGCGACGCCATCTGATACCGCCGCGTGATCTCGAAACCGTGGCGGCCGTAGAAGTCGCCGAGGGTGGTCCAGTCGATGATGCAGCGCTGGACGCCGCGGCCCTTTAGGTTCGTCAGCGCCGCGCCGAGGAGGGAGTGGCCGATGCCGCGCCCGCGCTCTTCTTTGGCGACGCCGATCGGGCCCAGACTGCCCCACTTCTCGCCGAGACCGGCCCTCCAGACTCCGCCGCCGATCGGCTGCTTGTGACGCCAATCCTGGATGAGGGCAAAGCCAAGCATGCGGCCGCCTTCGAAGCATCCATAGCACGTGTTGGCGGCGCCTTCGATCTTCACCTTGTCGAGCACATCGTGCGTCCAGCGGCCTGGGAATTCGCGCTGGAGGAAGGCGCGGGTGGCCTCGACGTCGGCCTCGGTGACCTCGCGGAACTTGACGCCCGGTGTGAGCTCGGCAGGCGGCTCGTAGTCGCGAAGATCGCGCTCGAGATCGAAGTGGTCGCCGCTCTTCTCGAACCCCTCGACCATGAGGAAGCTGCACAGGCTTCCGCAATCTTCGGGGCAGCCGGGAAAGAAATGGCGCGAATCCGTGCCAAAGAGCAGCCGCTGGCCGCCGCGATTGCGCAGAGTGCGCTTCGCCTGGGTCATGAGATCGACGCCCACCTCGGGCTCTTTATAAGCTAATGCGCTCAAGTAGAACGTATCCTGGTTCGGTCCGGGCCACAGCGAGGGATTCGGGGAGCGCTTGATCGCGACGAAACCGCGCGTCTCGTCATCGTAGATCTCGATGCAGGAGGCGCCCCAGTCGAAGGTGGGCGAGCCCACCGTGTTCTGCTTGAGCAGCGCGGCGTCGACGTGGTAGCGCTCCGGATAGAACTCCGCCCAGAGGCGCGCCAAGGCCCCCCAATCCGCTTCGCGGAAACTGATTCGCATGCGTTAGTCGTTCGACGCCAAAAGCCGGAGATGGTGCCCGTACATCGTCAGCGCTTCGCGCGTTCTGTCGATCCGGTTGATCATCAGGCCATCGTCGTGGTCTAGAAACTCGCGCAGAGTCGGTGCCGTGAACAAGGCTTCGAATGCATCGGCCGGCGAGCCGTTCATCGCGAGACTTTGCTGGGCATCTTCCGCGCTATATCTAAGATACGCGATCACGTAGCGCCGCACGTCGGGATAGTTTTTCAACATCCACACGCGGCTCGCTTTGTAGTAGCTTTCCAGGCAGGGCGTCGCGCCCGCGCTGGCGAGATCGCACAGCGTCTCGACAAGGTCCTCATAGTGCATGTAGAAGCGCACGAGCTCTTGCTGGCGGTCGCGGATTGTTGGGGGAGCGTTTTTGTATCGGGCAAGCTCGCGGCGGAACTGATGATCCTTGCGCAGGTTCAGAAGGCGGAGCAGAAGGAGCCGGGCGAGACTGGGCGCGGCGGGCGGACGAGGCACCGCCAGCGGACGGATGGCGAGCCTCACGAGTCGGCTCCCTGCGACTTCTGCACGAAGTTGAGGCGCAGATCGCGGATGAGGCCGTGGATGCGGCGGCGATCATCCTCTTCGAGCTGCGGCTCGATAAACGTCGAGAGATGGGTCGTAATATCGATCGCGACCTTCGCCTGATCTAGGTCCTGCTCAATCTTGCCCGTGCCCCAGTCCGGTTGCAGACCCAGCTTCTGCCAAGCGATGGCGGACATCTGATCCACCATCACGGTGATCACGGTGTAAACGTCGATCGGCCCTTCTGGAGTCTTCGTCCCTGAATCGTCCATGCAGCCGTAGGGACGAACGCGCAGCCTCAAAGGATGCTGGTGTGAGCACACACAGCGGATGGTGTGTCGTAGGACAAGTCGGAGGGGTAACCTCGGAACCCGTATCTGCCCACTTCAGTGGGTTGCCCGCCTGCACAACAATGCCTGAAATCCACAACGTGATCATCATCGGCTCCGGCCCCGCCGGATACACCGCCGCCCTCTACAACGCCCGCGCCAGCCTCGAACCCCTCATGTTCGCCGGCCTTCAGCCGGGCGGACAACTGATGATCACGACCGACGTGGAGAATTACCCCGGATTTCCTGAGGGCATCATGGGTCCGGAGCTGATGCAGCTGTTCCGCAAGCAGGTCGAGCACTTCGGCACGAAGATCGTGGACATAGAGGTCACCAAGGTCGACTTCAGCGAGCGCCCGTTCAAAGTCTGGGTGGATGACGAACTGCATCTTGCGAAGTCGGTCATCGTCAGCACCGGTGCGACCGCCAAATGGCTCGGGCTGCCGAGTGAGCTCACCTTCGGCGGATTCGGGGTTAGCGCTTGCGCCACCTGCGATGGCTTCTTCTTCCGCGGCAAGGAAGTCTACGTCGTCGGTGGCGGCGACACCGCGATGGAGGAGGCCAACTACCTCACCCGCCACGCCAGCCACGTGAACGTCGTTCACCGGCGCGACTCCTTCCGCGCGAGCAAGATCATGCAGGACCGCGTGCTCAGCAACCCCAAGATCTCGGTGCTGTGGAATACCGCAATCGACGAAATCCTCGGCGACACTGAGCCGTTCAAAAAGGTGACTGGAGTTCGGCTCAAAAATACGGTGACCGCCGAGATGTGCGAAACCAAGGCGGACGGCGTATTTATCGCCATCGGCCACCAGCCGAACAGCAGTCTC
>JBBREM010000095.1:0-9810 GCA_038202925.1 Fimbriimonadales bacterium
CGTCTGGGCCTATCGCGTCGCCCGAAGCTTTGCGGGCAAGGGTGGAAGCATCAGCGAAGTCTGGAAGGGGATGACCGACCCGCGGGCGCTGTTCCTCGGCACCGACCGCATCACCGTCCTGATCGTCGGCAAGGACTACAACCACACCAAGAAAGGCATTCGATATTCGACCGGCGCTCGATCCGACACCATCATGCTGGTCTCGGCTGACCTTGCCAACAAGCGGCTTGCGACTCTGAGCATTCCGCGAGATACCCGTGTAGTCGACGAAACCGGCCATCCAAAGAAGATCAACTCGATGTACGAGATTGGCGGCATCCCGAAGCTGGAAAAGAGCATCGAATCGCAGTTCGGCATCAAGCCCGACTACCATGTCGAGCTCAAGGATGACGCCGTGAAGAATATCGTTGATGCGGTTGGCGGAGTCGATGTCGAAGCCGTCGACGATATGGTTTACGACGACAGCTGGGGAGGGCTGCATATCGATCTCAAGAAGGGCAAGCAGCGGCTCAACGGCGAACAAGCGATCGGCTTTGTGCGTTTTCGAAAGATGGGCACCCACCGCATCGTCAACGGACGCAAGGTGCCGATCGAACGACGAACCTCCCTTGAGGAGGGCGACTTGCGACGAACCGAACGGCAGCAGCAGCTCATTCGTGCCCTGCTCGCCGAAGCATTCCGGCCGGGCAACGTTTTCAAGGCCGCTGAGATCGTGGATGCGGGCTTTGACCAGATCACTACCGATCTGTCCCGTCCGCAGGTGCTTGCGCTCGCCACGCTTTTTCGCGATCGGAAATCTTCCCAACAAGTATCGGCCTCGATTCCCGGCACCGACAGCTACGAGGACAAGATTTACTACTGGCGACCCGATCCTGTCCGCGCTCCGCTGATGGTGCGGTGGGTGGTGCTGGGCGATGATGTGGCGGGGAAGAAACTGGTGCGCGTCGCCGTTTACAACGCAACGAGCGTGGCGGGCGCCGCCCGCGTTGCTGTGGGACGGTTAGGCGCCGAGGGTTTCTCCGCATTTAATGCCGGCAGCCCGGATACGAGGCCTGTCCAGACCCAGGTTGTTTTTCGCAAAGCGTCGTACGAAGCATTTGCTCACGAGATCGCCGGCTCACTCGGGGCAACCATCGTGATGAAGGACACCAAAGCCGACCCGAGAGCGGACTGGCTACCGGAGATCAAGATTATCTTGGCGAAGGATGTTGCTGAAAAGTTAGCGACTAAGCCAGTCCCCTTCAAGCGCCCTAAGCCTTAGAGAATGCCCTTTGGCGGCATCAGCACGATCTCGTCGAACGAGCGATCTGCAGGGGAAAGCACGACGTCTCGGATGCACTCGGCCACCGCCTTCGGACTGAGCATGTCCTCTTTCTTCGGCGAGAACGACTGCTTGTCCCAAAGCGTCGTATCGGTCGATCCCGGCAAGATGTTCGTCACGCGGATGCCGCGCGATCTGTACTCCCCCGCAAGAGACTTGCCGAACATGTAAAGCCCTGCCTTGGAAGCGCAGTACCCCGCCGCGCCGGCAAAGGGTTCGGTGGCTGCGATGCTGAGGACGTTGACCACATGGCCCCCACGAGCCAGCATGAGGGGCAAGAGTTTCAGCGTGAGAGAGACCGAGGCGGTGAGGTTGATATCGAGTTGGCGCTTAAACGATTCGATTCCCATTTCCACACTGTCGCCAAACTCCGCCGTGCCCGCCGCGTTGATCAAGGCGATCCTGCCCGCTTGGCCCTGCACAAGGGCGACGATCTGATCCTGAGTTGACTCGTCGCACAGATCGCCAACTGCCGCGGGCCCTTGAAGCAGATCCCCGCGACGCGCGGTCACAACAATGCTGTCGCACTTGGGGCCAAGGGCAAGCGCGGTTTCACGCCCGATACCGCTGGAAGCGCCGGTCACGACCGCGCAGATGCCGCTCACTTGATTGCGCTGACCTCAAAGATGTTGCGCGCCGTCTCGTGCAGCCGCACCTTATGCAGCTTCGCGGGAAGTTGCCCGTCAAGGCGATTGAAAATCTCTTGGGCGATGACCTCGGAGGTCGGTGTCCGCTCCTGAAACTCGGGCACGTCCACGTTAAGGTGCTTGTGGTCGTATCGATCGACGACAAGTTGTTCGACCGCCCGATCGAGCGATTCCAGATCGACCATCATGCCCGTGCGTTCATCAGGCTCCCCCTCCATCGTCACTTCCAAGACGTAGTTGTGCCCGTGGCCCGCTTCGTTATTGCATTTGCCGAAGAGCTCTTCGTTCTGAGCTTGCGTCATCTGCTGCACATGCAGCCGGTGCGAGGCCGCAAAT
Source organism: Fimbriimonadales bacterium (assembly GCA_038202925.1). Classification (GTDB taxonomy): domain Bacteria; phylum Armatimonadota; class Fimbriimonadia; order Fimbriimonadales; family Fimbriimonadaceae; genus JAEVZK01. Next base: position 2,305 of record JBBREM010000095.1, read on the forward strand.
TCGTAAATTCGAGTCAAGGTCATCGTCCAACTTCCATTCTTAAACAAATCCGCGAATAACAGCTCGGTCTCGTAGAGCCGGAGGCCAACAAGCTCGGCCTCGGCGGGAAGCGCTCCCGCGAGAAGATCGCGGATGTACAGCAGCAGGTTTTCGGTCGTCGAGGCGCGGCTGTGAAAATGCTCGATCTCATCATTGATGCTCTTCTGCTCGAACCTGGTTAGGACGACATCTCGAACTACGTCGTCAATATCCTTGATATTCACCACCATCGCGGTGCGCGGATCGATCAGTCCCTCAACCGTTACTTCGAGCACGTAGTTGTGGCCGTGGTTATAAGGCGACGCCCACTTCCCGAACCGCGCCCGGTTCTCGGCTTCGCTGAGGGCCGGAATCCAGTACCGATGGCCGCTCGAGAAGGTGACGCTGCGCGTCATCCTCACTCTCGTCTGCTTTGCAGTTTGGCCACCCATACAGGGACACTATAACCGGCTCCCGCTCGCCAACGTCTTGCGCTCCACCCGCCGGGCCTCGCCAAGCGCGAGATCGCAGAATCGACGATCCATGCCGCCCGGACGCCAAGACGGAACACGATCGACCCCGGCAATGTGAAAATAGACGCAGGCCGCCGCGACAAAGGAGCCGTCAGGCGTGGCGCGGTTCCCATCCGCCTGCCACAGATTCGGGCTGGGCGACTTGCCGAGAACAGCGTTCCAGGCGTAGCACACCGGAACGATCTCGCAATCGGCGGCTCTCGCAATTCCTCGATAGACGTTCATTGTGTATTCCGTCTCGTCGATGCCACGCCGCGGCCACTCGACGTAGAGCAGAACGCGCGCCTTCTTCAACCGTGCGAGCTTCGCCAGCTTTAGTCCGCCCGCCTGCGAGTAGGTTCGGCTCATGGACATGCTCACCATCGCGCCCTGCAGCACCACCACGTTGTAGCGCCCGCTGCCGACTTCGCCCACGACCTCGGAGTTGTTTGCGACATCCTCCAGATGAGGCGCGAAGATCGTCTTGCACTGCACGTCTCGCGGCTTCCCGTCTGAGCGTAAAAGTGACGAGACCTAGGTCGGAACGTCGTTAAAGTTGAGCAGACTGTTACCGAGAAACAGGATTCTCAAGGGTTCTGGCGAGAGAACGAGCGTCGCAAGCAGAAGCATACGAACTGGACGCGGGAGTTCAACGAGTTCGTTACTGCCGATAGGCAAACAGCACAAGCTATCACATGAAAATCGGAATCTTTGACTCGGGGCTTGGGGGACTGGGCGTGGGGCTGCGGATTATGGACGCGCTGCCTCAGTACGACTATGTGTACCTGGGAGACACCCTGCGGGTGCCGTATGGAAATCGCTCTCAGGAGAGCATCTACCGCTTTACACAAGAGGCAGTCGACTACCTGTTTGAAAGGGGTTGCCTGCTCGTCGTCCTCGCCTGCAACACGGCCTCCGCCGAGGCGCTGAGAACCATCCAGCAGGAGCACCTGCCCGCGCACCATCCGGGCAAGAAAGTGCTGGGCGTCTTGATCCCGGCCGCCGAGTTGGCCGCTTCAACGGGGCGACGCATCGGCGTTCTCGCCACCGCAAGCTCGGTTCGCTCGGGGGCCTGGCCGCGCGAGATTCACCGCGTCAATCCCGAGCCGCATGTCTTCCAGCAATCCGCCCCGCTGCTGGTGCCGCTGGTCGAGAACGACGGCTTCAAATGGATCGAGCCCATCCTGCGCGAGTACATGCAGCCTTTGCTCGCTGCGCAGGTCGACACCATTGTGCTCGGCTGCACCCACTACCTCTATCTCAAGGCGATGGCGCAGAAGATTTCTCCCGGATCGAAAATCATCTCGCCCGAGGAACTCGTTCCGGATTGCCTCGCCGACTACCTATCTCGTCACGACGAGATTCGCACCCGGCTCACCACGGGAAGAAGTTCGGAGTTCCTGCTGACCGACGTGACAGAGGGCTACGTCGCACTTGCACGACGGCTCACCGGGCGGGAAATAGAGTTTTGTCAGGTCGATATTTGCAAATAAAGGAGGCGAAGACCGAAGTCTTCGCCTTCCATCCCCAGTGCTTCCCTGATTTAGTCGCGGCGGACGAACTGGTAGTACCGCCGCCCGCCTCGATTGACCTCGCATCGCTCGTAGCGATGGCCGCTTCGGAAGAAATATGGCTCGTCGAAGTATTGCGACCGGAGCCGGCATTGCCGGTCGTTGCTGCGTCGATCGCGCTCGTACTGATCGTAAGCGTAGAGAGCGCCTGCCGATCCTGCAAACACGAGCAGAGGATCGTGATCCAGTAAGCCGAGCAGCGCTACGAGCCCTGATCCGATGGCGATGTTGCGCCACTCGTACTGGCGGTCGTAGCGATAGCTGCCTTGGTAGCCGCCTTCGTTGTACGGATCATATCCGCCGTTGGAGTAGCCCCCATTCGAGTAGCCGCCATTAGAGTAGCCATCGTTGTTGTAGCCGTCGTTGCGATATCCGCCGTTATAGCTGTCGTTCCGACGACGCTGATCGTCGTACCGGCGCTGCTCTTCCGCGCGTCGACAAGCCTCCTCATACCGGCGCTGCTCTTCCGCCCGACGTCGATCGGCGTCGTATCTGCGCTGCTCGTCTTGACGTCGACGTGAGTCGTCGTATCGTCGCTGATCGTCCCGGCGTCGGTTCTCTTCGTCTCGGCGTCGCTGGTCATCGGCTCGCCGCTGATTCTCTTGGCGGAGAATGTCGTCGAGTCGGCGGCGAGCATCGTCTTGCTGGCGTCGACTGTCGTCGTTGCCCCGGTTGCCATTGCCGCGTCCATTGTTCGATCCATTGCCCTGGAACGGACCAATGCCCTGGTGGCCATTATCATTGCGACTGTTGTCACTTCGGCCATTGCCTTTTTGACGGCCGCCTTGGTCGTCGTTACGGTGATTCCAGTCGCGGTTGCCGTGATCCTGTGCGGAGACGACTGCTGGTGCGAGCAGGACTCCCCCAAGAGCCACGGCCGCAAGTGCCGCGGAGAGGAAAGATTTCTTCATCCAATAATCTCCTTGCGAGACTCAACTACCTGGTTCCCAGGTCGGAGTGCTTCACATATCAAACGCGCAACTTCCTCCGCGTTTCTCCTAATTTATAGTCTATAGGCACTTTTTAAGGTTGCTGCAAGCTCATTGCGCCGCCGGCACCTTGTATTGCTCGACGTGCTTGAGACAGCAAGCCCGTACTCTCGCCCTGATTCGATTGATGTATTCAGCCCGCTGGGTGACGCTGACCGCGCCACGTGCATCGAGCACGTTGAAAATGTGGGAGCACCTTAGGGCGAGATCGAGCGCCGGATAGACGAGGGCCAACGGAGTGGGGATTTTCGACTTTGGATTTTCGATTTTCGATTTCGGATCGGCTTCACCGCTGGCGAGAATGCCCAACTCTTCGTTCCAGTGCACCGGCGTTTCAATCGTTCGCTTCGACTCCGCCTCGTAAAGGTCGAACAACGTTCGCAGCATGTCCGTGTCGGCGACTTCGAAGTTGTACACGCAGTTCTGCATCTCGAGCTGGTATTCCGCCTGCTTATAGGTGAGCGTGTCCGACCAATCCAGGTCCGTCCAAAACGAGTTCTTGTCATCCAGCATCAGGCAAAGGCGCTCGGGACCGTACGTGATCTCCGCGCACACCGGATTGCACTCGATACCTCCCATCTGCTGGAAATACGTGAATTGGCTGATCTCGCAGCCATTCAGCCAGACCTCCCAGCCCACGCCACTCGCGCCGGCAGCCTGGCTCTCCCAGTCGTCCTCCACCAGCCGCACGTCGTTTTTCGAAGTATCGAAACCAAGCGAGTCAAGCGATCCCATGTAGAGGTCCACGATGTTCTCGGGACTGGGCTTCATGATCACCTGGTACTGGTAGTAGCGCTGACTGCGCATCGGGTTGCGCGTGTACCGACCATCCGCGGGCCGCCGGGATGGCTGGACGAAGGCCACGTTCCACGGGTCGGGCCCCAGCACGCGCAGGGTCGTGGCCGGGTGCATCGTCCCCGCCCCCACTTCCATGTCGTATGGCTGCAGAATCGAACAGCCCTGCGACGCCCAATAGTCGTTCAACCGGAAGATCAGCTCCTGCATCGTCATGGGATGCAGGAGGTTACCATCCGTTACCCGGGGGCCAGTGCAGCTTCGGCGGCTCGTTTGAGGCGGTCGCGATGCGAGGGAATCGTCAGTGCTTTTCGGAAAACATCCTCGTTCCCTTTCTTGTCCCATTTCGCAAGGGCATTGATCGCATTCACCACTGCCTGAATTCCTTCCTGGCCGTTGATCATCGAACGGAGGCGCTGGGTCGTCGCCGGATCGGCCGGCAAGCCGGCAAGCGCCGTCACTGCCTCGGCGCGGCGGTCGAGATTGGGATGGGTGAGTTGCTCGAGCCAAAGCGAGCGCAATTCGGGACGGTTCATCGCCGATAACTGCCGCACCGACCTAAAGGCCGGGAAGGCACTGTTGTCGGCGCGAAAGCTCGCGGCAACCAGCTGAATCGTCGCATCCGACGGAGAGTTGGCCAGCAGCATCCTCATCGCTTCAGCGCGGTCCACCGAGTCTGTGGCCATCTGCATGATCAGCGGCAGTTCCTGGGCCGGCCAATGAAGCGTTGGGATCTCGCGCAGGAAGTCGTGGTCGGGATCGAGAATCAGTGCGCCTGGCCTGACGGTCTTGATCCTAAACGTATCTTCCTTCTGAGAAAGATGGACCGGTGCCCGCATAACCGTCCCCGTTGCCGGGATCAGCGCAACCTTGGTCGCAATGTCGTAAATCGGCGTTCCGTCGTTCGTGTCTTGGGTCTGCTTGACCGTCAGCACGACCTCCTGCGCCGCATTGTCGTAGGTCCACGCGTAATCCAGCACCGGGTGGCCCGGCTTCTCGATCCACTGCGCCCAGAACGGCTCGCAATTGATGCCGGTTGCCTCCGTCATCGAGCGCCTAAGCTGCGCACTCTCGACGGGAGTGTGCCGCCACTTGGTCAGGTAGTAATTCAGCCCGTCGTAAAACGGCTTGTCACCTAGATAACGCCGAAGGGTGTGCAGGAGCACACCGCCCTTGGGATAAGTGTGGCTATCGAACATCGCGTCGCCGCTCGGGTACATCTTCGTCGAAATCGGCCGCTTGTATCGCTTGGCCTCGGCGAGATAGCCGCGGGTATTGTCGTCGATCTCCTGGTCGTAGGCATTCTTCCCCCTGGAGTGCTCCATATAAATGGTCTCCATGAAGGTGGCGAAGCTCTCGTTGAGCCAGGTATCGCCCCAATCTTTGCAGGTGACCAGATCGCCAAACCACTGGTGACCAAGTTCGTGAGCATTGAGGCTCGCCATTCGGCGGAAGCCTTCACGCGCCTCGGTCAAGCTGTTCGCGCCGAGCGTGGTCGCCGACACATTCTCCATACCGCCGCCGAAGTCGTACATCGCATCCTCGGCATATTTGGGCCAGGCGTATTTCACGCCCAGCACGCCCGAATAGAAGCTCAGCATGTCCTTCGTGTCGCCGAAAGAGTCGTCGATATACTTGCCCTCGCCTCTCGGCACGACGTACCAGAGGTCGACACCTTCCCATTTGTCCTTCTTGATGTCGAACGGTCCGCCGCACAGCGAAAGCAGATAGGTGGCGTGGGGCTGGGTCATCCGCCACACAACGGTTCGCTTCGTCTTTTCGGCGCTCAGTGTGTTGGAGATCATCGAGCCATTGCCGATCACGTCCCAATCCGCTTGAACCGTCGTTCGCGTTTCGCTCGTTGTTAGGTCGTTGGGATAGTCCCAGGTCGGCGCCCATTCGCTGTTGGATTCGGTTTCGCCCTGTGTCCAGAAGCCGACATGGCCGGGATTGGCGGCTTGCGGCTCGATCCAGTGAAATCCGCCAAGACCGCCGAACGGCTGCGCCTTGCTGTTGACCATCTTGTAGTCGATGCCGATCCGCATCGATTTGCCCCTCACGGTTCGCGGCACCGTGATCATGAGCACGCGGCCTTCGCGCTTGTACGTCGCCGGGCTATCGTCAACGGTCACCCTTGAGATTTCGAGCAGGGCGCCGGCGTGGAGTGTCACCTGGGTAATCCCGTCTCGAAGGGGGGACATCGTGTCGACGGCGCGCCCCGTGTAGGTGCGGGTCGGGTAGTCCACGTTCAGGTCGACGGTCACGTTAGTGAGATCGCAAACGCGATCTGGCGCGTAGTGCAGGCTCGCCCGCGGCGGCGCGAACGGGTTTTGGGCTTGGAGCAAGGCGAGGGAGGCAATGGCGAATAGATTCATAACTCGTGTCCGCGAGTATATCGTCAGGTGGGCGGTGTGTTGGGTGGCGGGTGCAGGCGAACAAAGGGGCCAACAGACATCGGCAATCAGTCGCCAGCCATCAGCGATCAGCAATCAGCCCATCAGCCCCTCTCCCCACTAGGCCCTTTGCCCGAGCAACTCTGGGGAGCCGTGTTACCGTGTTTCTAATCGAGAGGTTTTGCAATGAACAAAATGACGACCCTGGCTTTGGCGGCAGTGTGCGCCTTCTCGGCAACCGGCTGCGGAATGCACAAGATCTTCACCGGTCTTGGCGGCCCCGCAATCGTAGGCTCGGGAAAGACGGCGACCGAATCCCGCACCGTTCCCGCGTTTCGCAAGGTGGAGCTACAGGGGTCGATCGATGTCGAAGTCACTGTCGGGAGCGCCGGACCGCTCAAAGTTGAAGCCGACGACAACCTTGTGAAGATGATCACCACCGAAGTCCGCGGCGACACGCTGGTTGTCTCGACGAAGGGCGGAAGCTATTCCAGCAAGACGTCGATGAAGGTCGTCTGCAGCACGGCGAGCTTCGACGCGGGGTCGATTAACGGTTCGGGCAATATGCTCGTCCGCGATGTGCACGGAAAGGACGTCTCGTTCGACATCAGTGGCTCGGGTTCGATCGCCGCGTCAGGCTCCACCGACACGTTGAAAGGAGACATCCAAGGTTCCGGAGATTTGCATCTCGACCGCTTGACGGCGCGGACCGCCAAGGTCGGCATATCAGGCTCGGGCGGCGCCGACGTGAACGTTAGCGACGATCTGAATGTCGATATCGCCGGTTCCGGCGATGTGCGATATCAAGGCAAGCCCCAGGTTCATAAGTCGATCTCCGGATCGGGCGGCGTGCACCCGCGCTGATAGGTGATCTACTCCAACGGCTGAATCAAAGGTTGTACGCGAAGGAAGGCCTCGACGGCGCGCGGGTCGAACTGCGTGCCCGAGCACCGTCGCACCTCTTCAAGCGCCGCTTCTTCCCCGCGCACGCTGCTGTAAGCGCCGGTAAGCATGACATCAAATGCCTCGGCGAGCCCGACGATGCGGGCACCGATCGGGATATCCGGTCCCACAAGGCCATCCGGGTAGCCGCCGCCATCCCAGCGCTCGTGGTGGTGCCGGATATCTGGCAGGCACGGCTCTAACCAGTCGAACGCTTCGAGCACGCTGGCCGCGATGAGCGCGTGCAGCCGCAGCGCGTGCATCTCTTCGTCGGTCATCCGCCCGA
>JBBREM010000096.1:0-9788 GCA_038202925.1 Fimbriimonadales bacterium
GATGACTAGCCCGCCGTCCTTCGTGACGCCGAGGAATGCCCGCTTCCGGAAATCCATGATGTCCTTCGAGGCATACGGAGTCAGCAACTCTTTGGGCCTCGCCACGCCTTCGTGAACCAGCCACGTGCCCGCGAGGAAGGCATCAGTGTAGTCGGGCATGTACTCTTTGAAGATGCCTTCGGCGTTCATCGATTCCTGAAAGGGAATGATCGCGAGCTGAGTTGGCCCCCACAGCACCATCGGACGATTTTTCAGTTTGACTACCCTCGTGGGGTCGTTATCGGGCAGGAAGAGCCCCAAATTGCCCGGTTTGCAGGGGCCGATGAGACGGTTATCCTCCGAGGCGATCGCGGCGGCTTGGAAGAACGTGCCGTTGATCCCGGCGATCCCGCCGTTCTCCGCGACCACCTGGCCCACGCTTTCTCGGCCTGTTACTTGGACGGTCGTGGGAGTTCCACCTTTCACAAGAGCAAGCTTCACCCCGCCGTAGGTGCCGGCTTCAGCCGAAACAGGTGTGGCCCTGAGCGGGGTTTCGGAAATGGCGGGCGCCTCGGCGGTCCATTCCTCATCCTGCTCTTGCAATGCCTGCATGAATTTCTTCGCCTCATATCGACCCACGGCGAGCACGTTCGGCGAGCCTTCCGCAAGCGTCGGCTCCATCGTGAACGACATGAGGTACCCGGCCTCGCGAGTCAGACGTTGTGTATCGGCGCTGTTCGAGCCTAGGGGATAGGCCATGTACGGGATCGGCGTCGTCAAATGCTGCTCGAGCGTTGCCTTCGATTCGACCAGTTCTCGGCGCTGCGCATCCAACGAAAGGTCTTTGAAGCCCTCCGGATGGGTAACCGTGTGGGCGCCGATGGTAATCAGCCCCTCCTTCTGCAGTTCCTTCAGCTCGTCCCAGGTCATCTTGGGATGCCCGACATGACTCCCCACAAAGGCGGTGTGAACAAAGACCGCCGCCGGCCATTTGTGCTCGCGGAGGATCGGCAGCGCGTTATCGTACATGCCCTGATAGTTGTCATCAAAGGTCAGGACGATCGCCTTTCGCGGGACCGGATCGCCCTTGGTCAGGTGACCGTAAAGCTGGTCCACCGAGACCACCGTGTAGCCGCCATCGACGATCGCCTTGGCGTCCTTCTGGAATTCGTCGAGGGTCGTGTCGAACCAGACCGAATCCGCACCTCGCTCTTTGATCACGTCGTGAAACATGATCACCGATACCCGGCCCGACATCGCGTTCATCGTGATGTCCGGGAACTCACGCTTGATCTCGCCCGCGGCAACCGCGGAGGGATCTTCCTTGAGTACGACAGGCACCGGCGTAGGGCGGCAGCCTGAAAGCAGCGCCGCGCAAGCGAGGGCAAAGAGGAGCGCCCGGGCGTTCATGTCGTTAGGGTGTGACGGCACCTATTAAACAGAACGCAAATTAGCGACTAATCGGCTCAGCTACTCAGGCTTTTTCGCGAGTTCCGTTTCAATCGCCTCAAGAACTTTAGGGTCGGTCGGTTGAGTCTTCGGGCTGAAGCGTCCGGCAACCTGTCCGTTCCGATTGACAAGGAACTTGGCGAAGTTCCATTCGACATCCTCATGGCGCGTCGCTTTGGCGAGCAGCCAAGAGTACAGGGGATGAATGCCCTCGCCCTTCACCACGATCTTCGAATACATCGGGAAATCGACGTGGTAGTTGCCGGTGCAGAACGTCTTGATCTCAGTATCGGTCCCGGGCTCTTGCTGGCCAAATTCGTTGGCCGGGAAGCCGAGGATCACGAGGCCCTTGTCCTTATACTTCTTGTAGAGAGCCTCGAGCCCTTCGTATTGCGGAGTGTTGCCGCAGAACGATGCGGTGTTGACCACAAGCAGGACCTTGCCCTTGTAATCGACCAGCGGCTGATATTTGCCGTCGATGGTCTTCATCTTGAAGGCGTAGATGTTCTGAACTTCCATCGGCTTGGTCTGTTGAATTGCGGTGACCGCGAAGGCGGAAAGTAGGGCGACTGCGCTCATGATAAGTTAGTCTACGCGAGTCGTCCGATAGTTGGTCTACTTACCGAGACAGGCAGCTTGGAAAGCTTTAACGTCGTCGTGCAGCTTCTTGCGCGATGTCTTCTCGATGTACATCATGTGGCCCGCCGGATAATAGGCGTAGCTCACGTGGGAACGGGACTCGGGGTCGAGCCCCATGTGGTTGACCATATACACCGTCCCGTTCAGCGGACAGGCCAGATCGTAATATCCCATGCAATAGAGCACTCGGAAATGGTTGTTGCGGGCGAGGACGCCGCGTAAATCGCTCGCGGTTTCCGCGTAGCTGCCCTGCGGCTCTGTCCACGGCTGCACGTTGCCCGAATTCAGGTACGTCATCGTGGTCTGCACGCTCAGATCGCGATCGAGATAGTCGTTCAGACTCGTCGTAAACGGCGCGGTAGTCGCGTCGTTGCTCGGGTCGCCTGAGCCGCGCTCGCCGATCTCAAGCTCTTCCTTGCCCACCAGCCTGGCGTCATACCTACCGATGGTTAGGCGGTCGTCGCGTAACAGCTCTCGGAACAGAGCCCGCTCGGTGATTCGCAGGTTCGATCCGAGAATGAACTTCTTGCTTATTCCCAGGAAGCTGGCCAGCTTTGTCGCGACTTGGTCTTTCTCCTTGTCGCTGAGGCTGTCGCCTCGCTCGAGCGCCGATGAATACTCGCTGTCGATCCATGCCTGACACTCCTTGACTACTTGGTCGACGCTCGTGAAATGCTTGCCGAGTTTGTGGTGATACCAGGCGGTCGCGGCCATCGAGGGGAGGAAGCTGATATAGGTCAGGTCATTACCGCGCATGCCGTCGAGGGTCATGAAGTTGTTCGTACCGCTGATGCTGACGAAGCCGTTGATCGCGATGCCCGACCGGAATAGACTTGCCGCAAGCCCCGACCCGCGAATGCCGCCGTAACTCTCGCCCGCGACGAAGATCGGCGAACTCCAACGGTGGTGCGCGGTTAGCCAGTTCCGCACAAACGAAGTGAACGCGGCAATGTCCGGCTGCACGCCGAAATACTTGGATGCCAGATCAGGCCGCACGATGCGGCTGTAGCCCGTGCCCGGCGCATCGATCGCGACGACATCCGTGAAATCGAGCCAGGTCTCATCGTTCTGGACGGGTTCGTAGGGCGGCGCGGGAAGCGTGCCGTCGTCATTCATCGGCGCGCGCTTCGGTCCAAGCGTGCCCATGTGCAGCCAGAACGTGGCGCTGCCGGGTCCACCGTTAAAGGCAAACGTCACCGGGCGGCTATGGGGCGCTGCTCCATCCTTCGTGTAGGCCACATAGAACATGCGACACTCAACCTCACCGGTGTCATTGCGCAAGGGGATCTGAGACGCTGTAGCCGTGTAGCTCAGCGGGGCTGCGAGGGTTGTCATGTGATGGGTGACCGAAGGCTTGATCTCAACCATCGGGCCGAGGGGATTGTCCTCGGGAGCAGCCGAACGCGACTGCTGGGACCGGCCGCCAGGCACAGACTGTCCCTGCTGCTGAGTAGTGCCTTGAAGAAGAACAAACGCAAGCGCGTACGAGACCACTGGCATGTCAGCCAGTATAGACGCGCTAGTCGGTAACGATCTTCACGTATGCCTTTTCGCGCGACTTCGCCGCGACGGCAGAGACTACGCAGCGGATCGCAGAGACGACTCGTCCGGATTTGCCGATGACCTTGCCGACATCCTCTGGGTTCAGCGTCACGTAAAACGTGCGGGTATTGCCCTCGGTGTCCTCTTCGATCTCCACCTGGTCGGGGTTTTCGACGACGGACTTAATCAGGTGCTCAACGAAAGGTGCGTAACTGCTCATGCTTGCGCTTCGCCTTCTGCAACGGGCTCGTCGGCGGGTGCCTCAGTCGCTTCCTCGGGCGGAGCTTCGGCGGCTTCCTCGGCGGAAGGTGCTTCTTCAGTTGCCGGTGCCTCTACAGCCTCTTCAGCTACAGGTGCTGCGGCTGCTTCCTCTACCGGTGCCGGCGTCGGCTCTTCGACGGGAGCGGCAGCGGCTTCGGCCTTCGGCGCTGGAGCGGGCTCGGCGGCGCTTACGGCACTTGGCTTGCTGATCGCCGCCGTGCGCTTGTCCAGGAATTTGTAGCCTTTCTTAGCGGCAGGGCGAGCCTCAAAGTATTTGGGAAGGATCCCGACCTTGTTGAGAAGGATCGCCGTCGTCTCGCTCGGCTGCGCGCCGGTCATCAGCCAATGGAGCGCGCGCTCCTCGTTGATGTTGATGAGCGTGGGCTTCACAACCGGATCGTACGTGCCGATCGTCTCGACAAATGCGCCATTGCGGCCCGCTGAGCTCTTGGCTACCACCACGCGATAAAACGGGCGGCCCTTTGTGCCGATACGTCGAAGTCGGATCTTAACCATGATGCGTAAATCGTTTTTCGGGGCCCGCCGCGAGGTCTGAAGGGCGCGAGCACTCCGAGAGAACTGCTTATTATATCCACTCGCCCCATTCCTTCGCGCGGTAGAGGGTTTCGGACCTCGCGCCAGAGCTAAGACATGACCGCGAGCCGGTAGATGATGTGGGCATAGATGCGCGACATCTTGAAGAGATTCTCGACCTTCAGCCGTTCATCAGTCTCATGGGCATGGCCATCGCCTTCCCAACCGGTGCCGATGCTGACAGTGTTGGGAATCGCGCGGGCATAGGTGCCGCCTCCCATCACGCCAGGCTTGCGGTTCTCCCCTGTTTCCTCCTGGTAGACATCGCAAATGGTTTTCACGAGCGGGTGATCGAGAGGGAAGTAGAGCGATGGGCTGTCGGAGAACGAAGCTAGCTTCCAGCCGCTCTCCAGCTTCGCGAGGTATGCCTCGCACATTCCTCGGAGCTTGTCCCCCTTCCAGGTGGTTGGATATCGGACGTTGAACGTAAACTCAACCGCGCCGCCCATGGTCCCGATGATGCCGAGATTGTTCGTGAGATCGTGGCTCACCTCGTCATTGCCGTGGATTCCGATGCCCGGTCCGCTCACGTGGGTGCTGAGAAACATCTCGTCAAAAAATTTCTGAGTGCTCAGCGGCGATATATCGTTCAAGAAGCGCAGCACGCGAATCGCCGCATTGTCGCCGCCCCACGGGAACGAACCGTGGCAGGCTTTGCCGATGGCGTTGACGTGCAGGACGTTTCCTTCCCACTTGAAGCTGACATTTCGATCCCAGGAGTCGCCAAGCTTCTCGTCCACATGCTTGCGCGCCGAGGACGCGACGCGCACGCGGGCTTCGCACGAGTCGATGACGATGTTCGGCCGCTGCCCGCCGGCGATATCAAGCAGCTCCATTTCCCCGCCCTTGTTCAGCGGAACGTGAACGATGAGGTTGGCGATGCCCTTCTCCGCATGGTACAGCGGCCAGCCTGAGTCGGGAGCGACGCCGTAGGTCGGCGCTTCCTCCGTCTGCATGTACCGCTTCACGCATCCAAAACCCGACTCCTCGTTGCAGCCAAAGACCTGCCGAATCCTCGCGGGGATGTTCGGGACGACTTCCTTGATCGCCCGTATCGCGTAGAAGCTGGCCATCGTCGGCCCCTTATCGTCGGTCGAGCCGCGGGAGTAGATATACCCCTCGTCGATCTCGGCACCAAACGGCTCATGCTTCCAACCTGGCCCGACCGGAACCACGTCGAGGTGGCCCAGAGACATCACAAGCCTATCGCCCTTGCCGACCTCCGCATAGCCGATGTAGCCGTCGACGTCCTTCGTATGCATGCCTGCGCTCTGGGAGAGATCAAGCGCAAGATCGAGCGCCCGCCGGTTTTCAGCCCCGAAGGGCGCGTTCGGCAGCGGGTCCGACTCCAGACTGGGAATCTGCAGCATCCGGATGGTGTCGTTGAGCAAATTCTGCTCATGCGCGCGCAGCCAGTCTTGCAGCTTGGAGACGATGGGGTCCGGCATGGGAGCTTGTTTACCTGATGTGCCCCGCTCAGCCCATCACCTCATCACCACACCAGCCGTCAGGAAAGGTCAGTCCGGTACTTGGCTATGATCTCAAGCGCCAGCGCTTCTCCGTGCCATCCCACCACCTCGACATCCTTCTGCTCCAGCGTCTTGTACACCTCAAAGAAGTGCATGACCTCCTTGAGCGTGTGGGGATTGACCCGAGTAATGGAGTCGCGGTAGCCGTAGCGCGGGTCCTTCGTCGCGACGCAGAGGATTTTCTCGTCCGGACCCTTCTCATCGCGCATCTCGAGCACACCGATGGGTTTCGCCTCGACGATACAGCCCGGAAACGTAGGATGAGAAAGCAAGACCAGTACGTCGATGGCGTCCCCGTCCAAATAGTGCGTCTGCGGGATGAAGCCGTAATCGAACGGATAGAAGAGCGGGGAATAGAGGACCCGGTCGAGCTTCAACATGCCCGATTCCTTGTCGAGTTCGTACTTGTTCGTCGACCCCTTCGGGATCTCGATGATCGTGTTAATGATCGCGGGCGCCTGGTCTCCGATGCGAACGTCGAGGAGGGACATCGCGGGTAAGCGTACCGGGGCCGTTCATAGGTTCGGGAACATTATCGCCACGTGGAACTCCCATGATTGTGGCCGTGCCGAGCGCGCATAACCGATGGATGCTGGTCGTCGAGGATAACCCTGACGACGAAATGCTGGCCACGCGCGTCTTCAAGCAATCTGGGCGCAGTGAAGAGTTCGTCACTGCACATGATGGAGAGCACGCGCTCCGCATTTTGCGCGACCGCCAGCTTCCGGCGCTTGTTCTCTTGGATTTGAAGCTCCCTCGCCTTTCAGGCATCGAGCTGCTAACGGCAATACGAGACGACGAGCGGCTCTGCTCGATTCCGGTTGTCGTGTTGACCTCGTCGAGCGAGACGGCAGACGTAGCGGCGTGCTATGCGCTCGGATGCAATGCCTTTGTGCGAAAAGAGGTTGATTATCAGCGCTACATCAACGAAGTCGGCGCCACGATGGAATTCTGGCTAAGCATCAACTGCCTGCCGCCGTTTGAGCCCGTGCACTCCATTTAAACGAAAAAGGCTGGGACACTCTCAAGCGTCCCCGCCTATATAGCGCTTACTCGTGAGGGTTTTCCATGGTCGTCCGGGTGGAAGCCATGTCGTGGTGCAGTTTGATCGCCGTCTCCAGCTTCACCGCGTAGCCGCGCACCATCGCGTCGCGACCGTTGTGGATCTCAGCCTGGACCTTGTGCAGGTCGACGCCGTGGTCCATCAACATCATTTTCTGATATGTTGCGTCAAAGGCGCCCGCAGACGTCCGGCTGAGCTTGTTAATCATCTTCATCTGGCTCATGTTCACGCCCGACGGCAGGGCAAAGCCCTTCTGCTGAGCAATCGTCTTCAATTCTTCGAGGGCAAGGCCATGCTCGCGGACCATGTCCATGCCGAACTCTTTGCTCCAGCCGCTGCCATTCGCTTGGGCGATCCGGCCCATCATTATCTCGGCCATGTGTCCCTTGGCGCAATCCTTAACAAATGTCCAGTCGTGAGCGCTGAGGCCGCTCGCGGGCGGGATTCGCTCCATGTTTGCCGTGCTCGCGATCCCCAAAGTGTGGTGTTCCCGAATCGTCGCCGTCTGAGCCGATGCCGTGCAGCCTCCCAAGGCAGCGACGCCCACGACTAGATGCATTGTGAAGTTCTTCATTTGTGTTCCTTTCCTAACGGTTTGATCTACATTGATGCAGTAACAGTTCCGTCAGCCGCTTGCATCTGTTGGGCAATGCGTGTGCGGTACATCTTCCGGATCGAACTCGCCCGGTTCGCCCTCGTCTTGAGTTAAGGATGCGATTTAAGGACAAAGTGTGCATTGTGACCGGAGGCGGCTCCGGTATTGGTCTCGCCGCCTGCACGCAGTTCGCCTCAGAAGGCGGCAAAGTAGCCATTGTCGATTACAGCAAGGAAAACGGCAACAAGGCGGTGGCCGAGGTGCCCGGGTCGATGTTCGTGCAATGCGACGTCGGCTCTGTCGAGCAATTGGAAGGCGCAGTAGCCCGCATTCTGGCTGCGTGGGGAAAGATCGACATTGTCGTCAACGATGCTGCGGTGATGACGTTTGATTCCGTCGTCGATCTGAAGCCGGAGGATTGGGATCACGTCCTAGCGGTCAATCTGCGAGCGGTATTCATTCTCTCCAAGCTCTGCATCCCGCACATGAACGGCGGCGCGATCGTCAACATCAGCAGCGTCCATGCGCACGAGACCACGGCGAATGTCGCCGCGTACGCAAGCTCCAAGGGCGCGATGGAAGCGTTCAGCCGGGCAGTCTCCCAAGAGCACCCAGCGGAGAAAGTGCGAATCAATTGCGTTGCGCCGGGCGCAATCGATACTCCGATGCTCTGGAACAATCCCAACGTGAAGAGCGGAAAGGAGCAGCTTAGCGGCCCGATCGGCAAGCCCGAGGATGTCGCCGCCGCCATCTGCTTCTTGGCGTGCGACGACGCCCGCTTCATCAACGGTACGACCCTCGTGGTCGACGGCGGTAGATTGGACAAACTCTGATGCCCGCCTTCATGTTCGCCACCGGGATAGAAAACAGCTGTCCCACCATCCGAAACGCCGACGGCTCCCGCCGTCGCGTCGATGAGATGGCGAAGTGCGGCCACTACGAGCACTGGAAGGAAGACTTCGCGCTTGCCGCCCAAATCGGATGCGACACTCTTCGGTGGGGCCCCGCCATCTACAAGACATGGCTTGGAGACGGCAAATACGATTGGGAATTCGCCGATCTAGCCATGGCTGAGCTCAAGCGGCTCGATATCACCCCGATCGTCGACCTCTGCCACTTCGGTGTTCCGGACTGGATCGGCGACTTCCAAAATCCGGACTGGCCGGAGCTCTTCGCCAGGTACGCCGGCGAATTTGCTCGGCGATTTCCGTGGGTTGAGCTCTACACGCCCGTCAACGAGATCTATATCGCCGCCAAATTCTCAGGGCAGTACGGGTGGTGGAATGAATCGCTCACCAACGAGCAAGGCTTCGTGACCGCGCTCAAGCACTTGTGCAAAGCCAATGAGCTCGCGATGGACTCCATTCTCGGCGCGCAGCCCAACGCGACCTTCATCCAGAGCGAGTCATCCGAGTTCCACCACGCCGACAAGCCCGATTGTATGAGAAAGGCGTATGCGATGAACGAGCAGCGGTTCTTGGCGCTCGACCTAACCTATGCCTACCCCATCACTGCGGACATGTACGAGTTCCTTCTCGACAACGGCATGACCCGCGAGGAATATCACTGGTTCCAGAACCACCACGTCAAGGCCAAGTGCATCATGGGAAACGACTATTACCAGAGCAATGAGCATATGGTCTTCGCCGACGGCCACACCGAAAGCTCGGGCGAAATTTTTGGATACTACGTGATCACCAAGCAATATTTCGACCGGTACCGTATTCCCGTGATGCACACGGAGACGAATATCGCCGAGCCGCATTCGGTTTCCTGGCTCAAGAAAGAATGGGCGAACATGCATCGGCTCCAGCAGGACGGCGTGCCCGTGGTCGGTTTCACCTGGTACAGCCTGACCGACCAAGTAGATTGGGATAGTGCCTTACGCGAAGACAACGGCAATGTGAACGCCCTTGGCTTATATGACTTGAACAGACGGATTAGGCCGGTCGGAGAGACGTATCAGGAACTGATCGCGGAATGGAGGCCGGTTCTTCCTGGTGAGAGCGGCAACTTGGAAATGTATCGGTGGTAGCTATTTACTCGCAGCTTTCGCCGACGGTGCCAAGTTCAGTTGAAGCCAATAGCGCGCCGCCGTTCCGGCCAGGGCGATAAACTGGTTGACATCGCCCGGCTT
>JBBREM010000097.1:0-9778 GCA_038202925.1 Fimbriimonadales bacterium
TGCAACCTCGCAGACCCTGCCGGTCTTCGTCCCATTGCTCCTCCCAGTTCGGGGAATATAGCTTGAGGTACTGGCAGACGGCGCACCCTTCGGGGATGCCGGGATCATCCTTGCGGAGCTTCGTGGGAGTGGTGAAGGCGCTGCGGATTTTGGCCGCGACCTCATCCTCGGTGTCGCTGAGATAGATGCAGTTGTCGTACGACTTGGACATCTTGAGCATATCCAGCCCCGGCACCTTGGCGCGACTCTCATCCTTTGGGATCAGATATTGGTAGTCCTGAAAAACGTCGCACTCGTAGAGGCGGTTAAACCGCCGACCGATCTCGTTGCCGATCTCAAGGTGCGGAGCCTGATCTCGTCCGACGGGAACTCCGTAGGGGCGGTAGAGCAGAATATCCGCCGTCTGCAGCACCGGGTAGCCGAGAAGCCCGTAGGGCTCGCGCTCGGCTGAGCCAAGGTCTTGCTGCTTCTCCTTATAAGTGGGTACCCGCTCCAGCCATCCCAGCGGAGTGATCATGCTGAAAAGCAAGTGCAACTCGCTATGCGCTGGGACGTGCGACTGGATGAAGATTGTTGATTTGTCGGGATCGATTCCGCCGGCAATGTAGTCCTTCGCCACCTCGCGACTGTTGCGGCTGACCTTGGCGGGCTCCTCGTACATGGTCGTCAAGCCGTGAAGATCGGCGATCATGCAGTACATGTCGTAGCCTTGGCCTTGGAGATCGACCCAATTGCGCAGCGCGCCCTCGTAGTTGCCGACGTGCAGCTTCGGATTGGAACTGCGCATTCCGGAGAGGATTCGGCGATTCGCGCTCATATTGGCAAAGGGACTCCGGTCAAAAAGCTAAAGGCGCGGGATATCGGGCCAGCGGTCAGGCTGATGTGCATGGTCTGTAGGAGAAGGACGGCTATAAAAAGCCCCGGCATTCCGATCTGCCGGTTCAGCTGAAACCACGCATGCCGCTGTCGCTCCGGCAAGAGAAGGCCAAACAGCCAATGACCGTCCAGCGGGCCGAACGGGATCAGATTGAAAAATGCGAGGCCCAGGTTGATCGCGACCCCGAGAATCAGCCAGTAAGCAGCGAAATCAATGAGCTGGTTGCCTATGCCAGTCTGTTCATAGAGACCGTTCTTCCAGGCGAGGCGAAAAATGAGAGCGTAAATGACCGCCTGCACGAGGTTGGACAGCGGTCCGGCGGCAACACTAATAAAGAAGTCCCATCGCGGGTTGCGCATCTTGCTCGGGTTGGCGGGAGCGGCCCGGCCCCATCCAATCCCAAATCCTGCCAGGGAAGTGAAGATCATCATCATCGTTCCTGCCGGCTCGAAGTGCTTGAACAGGTTCAACGTCACCCGGCCATAAAAGCGAGGCGTGGGATCGCCGGCCATATCCGCGAATTTGCAGTGCGCATATTCATGCAAGCCGATACCAAGGAACAGCACCAGTAGCTCCGCGAAGAGGAACGGCATGGGCGGTATGCGGCCAAACAAAGTTTAGAAATCCTCCGGCAGGGCCTCTCGGCTCAGCATCTCGTCGAACGACTCCCGACGCTGGGCGAGGAAGAATTTGCCGTCGGGTCGAATTAGCACGGTCGCCGGGCGCGGATAGCGGTTGTAGTTGCTCGCCATTGAAGAATTGTACGCGCCGGTGCACAGCACCTGCAGAAGGTCCCCGGGACCGGTGTCGCAGGGAAGCTCGACGTCGGGAAAGAGCATATCGGTTTCGCAGTTCTTGCCGCTGACCGTGCAGGTCATCGGTGGCGCATCATCGGGGCAATGGGCACCCGCTGATGCGATGAGAGGCATCATGCCGCCGTGCTCCATCAGGGTAATTGCGCCGGTGCCGACCTCCTCGTCATTGTGCCGCTTCGCGATTCGATGCACCTCGTACGCAGCTCCGTAGAGGCTGGGGCGGGGGTTGTCGGTATATCCGCCATCGACCGCCACGTAGGTGCGCGTCTCGTGCTCATCGATGGGAACGGTCTTGACGACGCCAACTGTGTAGAGGGTGACACCGCTCTCGGCGACGAGCGCCCGCCCCGGCTCCTGGCCGAGAACGGGCTCAATCCCGCCCAGCACGTCTCGAACCGAGTCGACGAGTAGCTGAAAGTATTCAGCGAGTGGAGTCGGATGATCGTCAAGGGTGTAGCGCACGCCGAGTCCGCCGCCGAGGTTGAGATAGGTTGCCTTGAACCCGAGTTTTTCGCCCACTTCCAACGCGAATCGGGCGATCAACTCGCCTCCGGCGCGTTGAGCCTCGGGGTCGAGGAGCTGGGAACCGACGTGGCAGTGGAAGCCCTTGAGCGGCAAACCTTTGTCGAGGCACTCGCGGGTGGCTCGCTCGGCCGAGCCGTCGGCGATGTTGAAGCCGAATTTGGTATCTGCCTGCCCCGTGCTGATCTTATGATGGGTGACGGGATCGACGCCGGGGGCGAGCCTCAGCACGATTTGCGTTGATCCGCCGATCAATTCCGCGACAGTATCGATTTCGTGGAAATGGTCGATGACGATGGCGCCGATGCCTTGTTCCATCGCAAACGCGATTTCAGCTCGCGATTTGTTGTTGCCATGAAAGGTGCAATCCTTTGCCGGTACGCCCGCTTTCAGGGCGGCGCGGAGTTCTCCCTCGCTCGCTACATCGATGCCGCAGCCCTCTTGGTGGGCGATGGCGAGGACGGCGAGCGTGGAGTTGGCCTTGGAGGCGAAGCTCAGTTCCGTTTTTGGATATGCGGCGCGAAAAGCGGCCAGGTAAGTCCGGATGCGGTTTCGATAATGGCTTTCGTCGAGGACGTAGAGCGGGGTGCCGAACTGCTCTGCAAGCTGCCGCGCCTGGGGTTGGCTCAGTCGATACCGGTCATCGGGGGCGGCGCTCATCGGGAGGCTTGATTATGCCACCTCGGTCGACCCATCTCGGTAGACTTTGGGCCAATGAAGCGCGTCGTGATTTTGGGTTCGACCGGGAGTATCGGTACCCAAACGCTCGACGTGATCGCGGAGCATCCATCGCATTTTGAGGTCGTCGGGCTGGCGGCGCGGGTCGACGGCGAGCTTCTGCAGGAGCAGGCCGCGCGTTTTGGAGTTCGGCGCATCGCCTTGTACGAGCCCCACGCGAGCATCCCGCCGGGAATGAATGCCATCGTCGATCTCGCCACGATGGCCGGGGCCGACATCGTCGTGGTCAGCGTGGCCGGCGTCATCGGCCTCATTCCGACCATTGAGGCAATCAAAGCGGGGAAGGATATTGCGCTCGCCTCAAAAGAGGTTCTCGTCGCGGCGGGCGAGCTTGTCATGCCGCTCGTGCGGAAGCATGGCGTGAAACTGACGCCAATCGACAGCGAGCATTCGGCGATCTTCCAGTGTATCGAGGGCGCTGCGCGCCCAATCTCCACCCCCCAACCCCCCTCCTCAAAGACCCTTCGGCTTCGCTCAGGGCAGGCTCACTTGGAGGAGGGGGGCACAGGCATTGAGGAGCTGATTCTCACGGCCAGCGGCGGGCCGTTTCGTGGCCGCAGCCGCGCTGACTTAGCCGGAGTCTCGGTGGAGGATGCCCTCAATCACCCGACATGGCGCATGGGCGGGAAGATCACGATCGACTCGGCGACGCTCATGAACAAGGGTTTGGAGACGATCGAGGCGAGGTGGCTGTTCGACGTGCCGATTGAGCGGTTGAGGGTGGTCGTCCATCCGCAGAGCATCATTCATTCGATGGTGAAATTCTGGGATGGCAGCGTGCTCGCGCAGATGGGGTGGCCGAATATGCGTCTGCCGATCCTTTACGCGTTGAGCCATCCGGACCGGCTGCCCAACACGCTTAAACCCTGGAACCCAATCGACACGCCTCAGCTCACCTTCGAGCCAGTGGATGATGCGACCTTTCCCAGCATCCGAATCGCCCGCGATAGCATGAACCGAGGCGGGACGATGCCCTGCGTGATGAATGCGGCGAACGAGGAAGCCGCGAACGCCTTCTTGCGCGGTGAGATTCCATTCCTGGCGATCCCCGATCTGGTGGAGGGAACGATGGCGCGCCACGATCCGTTAGACCCTACGCTTGACAATCTCCTCGCTTCGGACGTGCTGGCGAGGGAGATTGCGCGTAACTTAATTCAGGCTTTATGAGCAGTGTCCTTTGGGTAATCGAAGTTGGCGTCGTCTTCCTCGCGATGATCTGCATCCTCGTGGCCGCTCACGAGTACGGCCACTATCTCTTCGCGCGGCTGTTCGGCATGGGCGTCGAGGAGTTCGCCATTGGGATGGGGAAGCGGGTGAAGGTGTGGAGGAGGAAGACGCACCTTGTCGACCTTCCTTACGACTCGCCTTTGGCTCGCCAGGTGGGGCCCATTGAGGAAGTAAGCGAAGGAGCCCCCTTCGAGGGCGGAACCCGGGTCTATCGCGCGGAGATCGTCGAGACCCCAAAGGGCCCGGCGCTCAAAGAGGAAACAGAGTTCACCTTTCGACTGTTGCCCATCGGCGGCTTCGTGCGAATCAAGGGCATGGTCCCGCAAGACGACGGGAGCGAAGTCCGGATACCAGGTGGCTTCTACAGCAAGCCGCCGTGGCAGCGGTTAATCGTCCTTGTTGCTGGCCCCGCATTCAGTGTTCTGTCGGGGATGCTCCTACTCTTCTTCATTTTTTGGAGCCAAGGCTCGGCTCGCCCCGACATGCGGCCGATCCTCAAGGATGTCGCCGTCAGTTCGGCAAAGAACAAGCAACCCGCGTGGGAAGCCAAGCTGCAGCCAGGTGATGAGATTGTTGCCATCAATGGCAAAGCAATCCGTACGTCATACGATCTCGTGCAGACGATCCAGAGCAATCCGGAAGTCCGGCTCTCCGTGGAATATCGCCGGGGCGGCAAGCTTGCCCGAACTGAGCTGACGCCAATCAAGGGAGAGGCGCCGATTTATGATTCAGAGATGAACCAGACGGGACAGCACGAAGCGGGCCTGGCCGGAATCCTCATGGGCATGACACCCGTGCCGCTGTCCGCCGGAGAGGCGGCCATCAAAGCGGTTCAAGCGCCTCAAATGATTTTTCAGAATCTGGCGCATCTTATCCAGCAACCCTCGAGGATAACGAAGGAGGCGGGGAGCGCGGTCACGATGGTGCGCGTTACGAACGATGCGTTGAAGGATGGCCCGGTCAGCATGATTGCATGGATGGCGCTGCTTTCGATTTCCGTCGGCATTTTTAACTTGCTTCCGGTTCCCCCGCTCGATGGCGGCCAAATGGTCATGGCGCTTGCAGAATTGCTCAGAGGCGGTAGGAGACTGAGCATGCGCGTTCAGCAAGCTGTGGTCAGCGCTGGAATGCTTGCCGTGCTCCTCCTGGTTTGCGTGGTGCTTTTCGTCGACTTCAGCCGACTGTTTGGCACCCAGCCTGAGAAACCTCAGTTTCCTTCCGTGAAGTCTACCAAGTAAATCTAGTAGGTGCTAGTAATTGTGTGAGCTAGTAATGGCTCTAGTTTGTGTAGTAAATTCTTGAAATGCGCCTCAATGTGCTGTACAGTTCTATCGCCACTTAAAGGCAAAGATAGGAGAACATGCGTATGTCAGCAATAATCAAGAAGAGCGTCGCAACTGCGATTCTCGCACTCGGAATCAGCGCGATCAGTTCCGCTTCTGGCGAATCGATCAACGCAGCTATTAACAACCAAGACGCCGTTAACAACCAGGCCATGTCGATGAACGACAAGGGCGGAGATAAAGGCGACAAGGACGACAGAGGCGACAAAGGCGACAAGGATAAGGGCCACGACGACGACAAGGATAAGGGCCACAAGCCCCCGCAGTGCGTCCCGGAGCCTGCTTCGATGCTCGCGCTCGGTATCGGCGCCGGTGTGATGGCGATTCGTCGCCGACGCGCTGCCAAGTAACGGCGGAGCACTTTGAATGGCCCTGAGATTCTCAGGGCTTTTTCATTTGTCTCGGGCTAGGTAATTAAACTAGTAATGCTTCAAGTCAGCCCGACGGCTTGACCGGAAGCCGCGTCTTACCTATTACGCGAAGGAACCCGTCTGCCAAGATAATGGACTCCACAGATACGGCATCATATAGCTTAAGGTCTTTGTTTAGGTCGACCACCGGATTCAGCGTTTTCAATAGCGCTTTTCGCGAAAGCTCATCCGCAGGCACGCCATCGAAGAGGATGACCGCGTCAGTGAGGATCAATTGGGTGCCGTTCAATACCGTCAGTTTTGCGTCGACGGTAAAATTCGTATTTACGATCAGGAACTCGCCGTAGCCTTCGACTAGGACTCGCCCGTGCGTCACTTTGACGGTTGCGCGCTTGATTTCGCGAAACTTCTTGATGATGAATGCCCCGAGATCGTCCTGACGGATGGAGACGGAGCCCGTACCGACTCCGCTTTCACTCAACCTGATTTTTCGCTTCGAGATGGCCATACCGTAGTCGAAGTGGCAATTTGGGATTGCGGCCTGCAACTCCTGCACCTTGAGCCCCCCGAGTGTGAACTCCAGGAGATCGATCCGCAGCTCGCGCACGAGGCCCTTCTTCGATAGTTCGGGCTCCGTAAAGAGGGGCAGCCCTTCCGTTGTGAAGTCGCGCGCCGAGATGGTCACTCTTGCAAGATCGCCCAGCGGTCCCGAGACGAGCCCGCTCAGCTCCGCATGCACACGGACCTGCGCGTGCTCTCCGTGCAGCTTCGAGAGAATGTCTCGCGCGGCAGAATTTTCAAAGCGGTGCAGCTCTGCATTGCCGAAATAGAACAGCGCACCGAGCAAACCCAGCACGAATGGGATCATTCCGGTGAACCTCGAAGGCGAATAACTGCGTATTTCATAATTAGGAAGGCTCCGCATTTTGCGGTGTAGGCAGATTAGCCGAACAGAGTCCTCTTACGTTAGCCGGGAAACCGAATGTCCGAGCCTGTAGCCGAACTCCTACCGCCTTCAACGCTGGAAGCCTACGACCGCCTTCGCGCGGATTGTGGACTCCTTCCGTCGCTGGATGTGGCGGTCATCGAAATCCGAGGTGACGACCGCAAGGGATGGCTGCAGGGCCAGGCGACGAATGATCTGAAGCAACTCGACGCGGGCGCATCCTACGCGTTTTGTTTATGCCAACCCACCGGGCAAATCGTGGCGATTTGCGACATCTGGGGGTTTGCCGATCGATTTCTTCTTACCTGCGACCGAAGCAGCGCGACGGCGTTCCTCCAGCGTGTCGAGCAAATGGTGATTCTCGAAGATGTTACGGCGGTGGAGATCACGCAGGAATACGCACACTTAAGCATTCAAGGGCCAAATGCGACGAGGGAACTGTCGGGCCGCCTCGATCTTCCGACGCTGGATGCTGGTGAGGTTGGAGACGTGATCTGCCTGCGCTCGAACCGGACCGGACTTGGAGGCTGGGACCTGTTGATTCCGATATTGGACGCTAAGAAGGCGAAAGCAATCGCGAAGGGCATCGCAATTGTCGACCAGCTTGCCTACGACATCGCGCGGCTTGAGGCCGGCATTCCGAAGATAGGTGTGGATGTTGACCACAAGACAATGCCGCCAGAACTCGGCCCCGCGTTCGAAGCGCGGCATGTCAGTTACAAGAAGGGCTGCTATACGGGCCAAGAAGTGCTCATGCGCATCCACAGTCGCGGCCACACGAATCGGACGTGGGTTGCGCTCTATGCGGAACACGCCCTAGCGCGCGGGGCAACGGTTGCCGTCGGCAAGCGGCAGGACGCCGGCACCGTCACCAGTTCCGCCTATTCGCCGGACTACGGATTCATCGCCGGAGCCATGGTGCGGAACGAGGCGGTGCTAGATGGAGAGAGCGTTATGGTCAACGGCCTGCAGGCGGAGTTGCGCCATATGCCCGTTTTGCGCTTCGACTAGGCGCTTTCGCGCTTCCGCCGCGCCATCGCGGAGAAATGCGCGCCCACCAATGCCACGGCAAGGATGAGCGAGGCGATCACCTCGATGCCGGCTGGGTACCACTGCCGCTCGCCGAGGAACTTGGGCAGAAATCGAATTGCGATCGCAAGCGCCACCACCGTCGCCGTGATATAGGCGACTCGCGGCATCGTCTTGGCCAGCGCAGCGCAGCCGATCACGATGACTCCGGCAATCCCACCCGCGAGCAAGGAAACCCAGCTTCCGCTGTTGAAATAGGCAAAGATGCCCAGCCCGAGATTGAGAATTCCGTAGAACAGCATCAGGCCGATGAGTGAGGGCATGGCCCAAGGGTACCAATATGGCGAAAAAAATGGCTGCCGGGGTGCTTCAATCCGACAGCCGATGCCTTGGCCTACTTGCGTAGGGACTGTTAGGCGGCTCCCTTGGTGGCTCGGAGATGCCTTGCTTGCGCCGCGATGCTTGCCACCTTTTCGACGCTGTTCTAACTGTACTCGTGGGCTTTCCTCTCGGGTTCCTGGGCCTTCGAAAAACGGGCATGAGACCCATCAAAGGCTTCATTTCAGCTTGTTCCAGTACATTGCTGCGTTGAATATTAGGCTGTAGCTGCCGACCGTCTCCATCCGCCAGAACGGATTCGGCGAAAACAGGAGGATGTGCCCCATGCCCACCGAGCAGTCGACCAGCGCCGCCTTGCCGCCCAGTTCTTCGCCGTGGTCAAGCATGCCGCTGACGAGCACCTTTTCCGCGCTTGCGTAGCGCAACAGAATTTTCGGGCGAGGGAGATTTTGGGAGCGATCGTCGTTCTCGGGCGAGTCGCCGGGGAGGGACTTTGGCGTGTAGGGCGGCCGGCCCTGCACGACATCCGCGTCGGTTGGTGAACCGCGGCCACTTACCCGTGTGGGGGCGCCGCCGCGTCCTCGGCCTCCGCCGAGTTGCAGGATTGGGCAGGTGAACTGGTTGAAATAGACGCCCAATGTGTCCCCATATCCAGCCAGAATCGGGCTATCTTTGGCCGCGTTCTCGGTGAGAAAGACGCCCCCCGGCGCGGCAAGCTGAGTGGGACGAAACACAGAGACCCCGCTTACGAGGCCGTAGTCGATCGGCAGGCTGACCGACTCGCCCGCGCAGATAAGCAGTCCGCCCGCCCCGACGAACTTCTGCAGATTGAGCACGCCCTGCAGCTCTATGCCGCCTCGAATGTCGCCGCGCTCGGCGGGACCGCCGAGGTTTGGATAATCCTTGGTGGGTTTCCATGAGATCGGATCGCCAACTTTCGGCAGGCCGTTGACGAGGCCCTGAGCCGAGCCGCCTCCGGGTGGGATCATGATCACGTCGTACTTGGCCTTGAGATCGGCCGAATCACGAATGTCCTGGACGGCGACGTAGTCGTATTTAACTCCAAGCTCATCGAACGCCTTGCGCCACCAGCCTTCATCCTGCGTATCCGTCCAGGTGTGAACGAGGGCGATGCGCGGCAGCTTGGAGGCATCCACGATCGGCGGCACCTTGGCCAAGGCGTCGCCTCCGCTTGCCAAAGCAAGGATCTTGACGTCCTTCACCCGCACCACATTGATGTCGAACAAAGGCCCCAACTGCCAGCCGGTGTCGTCGTACGAGCGCGGGTCGGTCGGGTTGTAGAACTGCTTGTCCAGCATCATGTCGGCCATGCGGCTGTAGGGCTGGTCCATGCGGATCACGTAGCTCCCCTTCGAGAATTTGCCGTCCGCGGTATCAACGTCGGCGGCCAGTGTGGATACTTCGATGCCCTGCTTGCGCAGCAGGCTGAGCAGCATCCCGGCGTGGGTGGCGCGTTTGGAGTCGGTCGGAATCACGTAAGCCGCCGGACCTTCGGTAGTCGCCTTCGCCACCGAGCGCTTGGCCTTCAGATAGTAGTTGCGTAGGAATTT
>JBBREM010000098.1:0-9632 GCA_038202925.1 Fimbriimonadales bacterium
CGCCGTGCGGCAGCATCTGAATCCGCTGAACGCCATCGAATCCGGCGAGCTGATTCTGCACCGACTGCGGATTGCGGGCTACACCGGCGAGCACAGCCCGTTCACTCCCGACTCGGTGTTCGAGATGCACAAGTACACGAAGGGCACGCCGCGCCTGCTCAGCACAATCGCCGACAACGCGCTGATGATCGCTTTCGCACGCAAGCTCGAAATGATCGACGGATTCCTCGTTCACGAGGTCGTTGCCGAGCATTCCGGCTCCAAGTGGGAGCAGGGAGAGGCGGCGTGAATTTTGCCGACGCGATTCGCCGCGCCGCCGAGAGCACCGGCGCAGCATTGGGCCAGCCCGAACCGAGGGCTGACGACGCACTGCCAGAGACGGAGCCCGATATGTCCGAAAACAACGAAAAGTCTTACCAACCAAATTCAGCCGAGACGAGCCATGCCGGCCACGGCCATGTCGTCCGCCTGGAACTCGTGCTCACCCCGGAACAGCTCAAGGGGCTGTTCGGCGCGGTGGTCGCCAACCAGCACAGCGTAATGACGCTGCGCGAAGCCGCCACCTATCTTCGAGTTTCACATCACTCGCTCGAGCAGCTCGCCGGAAACGGCGACGTGCCCGGCATGCTGGTCGATGGCAAGTGGCGCTTCACGCGCCTTGGCCTCGACGACTGGCTCAACACGCATTCGCAACGCAAGGAAGCCTAAATGGGACTCTTTTCTAAACAGTCTTGCATCGGCATCGACCTCGGTCATCACTCGATCAAGGTTATGCAGCTCGATCGGTCGGGTGATTCGTGGAAGGTCGTAAAGACCGCCTCCACGCTGACCCCGCACGAAGCCCTGAAGGACGGCGTGGTCGTTGAGCCCTCGCTGCTCGGCCTGGTGCTGAAGCAGTTGCTCAAGGAGAACCACTTTACGGCCAGCAACGCCGCGATCGCGGTCGCCGGAGGCTCAGTGATCGTCCGGCCCGTGCGGATGCCGAAAATCGCCGAAGCCGTGCTGCGCAAATCCATGAAGCTCGAAGCCGGCCGCTACGTACCCACGAGCGCCGAAGACAGCTACGTGGAATTTGAGATCACCGGCGAGACGGAAGATGGCCAGATGGACGTCCTGATCGTCGCCGCCCCTAAGGACATCGTCGAAACGCGGATGCAGGTCTGCGAGCAGGCGGGACTCAACGTCGAAGCCGTCGATATCGCCGCCTTTGCCACCTACCGCTCGCTCGTCGAGGCCGATCCGTCGAGGGACTGGTCGGGCAAGACGATCGGGATCATCGACTTGGGGGCGACGACCACCAACGTGAGCGTGATCAACCGCGGCGCGTTCGCGATGTGCCGCACGATCCCGACCGGCGGTCACGTGCTGACGGACGCCCTCAAGAACTATTTCAAGCTCACCGACGAGGATGCCGAGGCAGGGAAGGCCCAGCTCGACTTCCGCGAGCTGATCACCGGCGAAAAGGCCCAAGAGAATCCGCCCCTTCGAGTGCTTCAGCCGCACGTCGATGATCTCGTCCGCGAGATCCGTCGTTCGCTCAACTATTACCAGTCGCAGCAGGCTGAGGGCGCGCAGGGCCACCCGGCCGATGCCCTCCTCTTCACCGGCGGCGGGGCGAAGCTGACGGGCATCACAGAATACATGGCTCACAAGCTGGGGATCGAAACGCTCAGCGCCGACATTTACTCAAACCCGCGCTTTCTGCATTCCTCCGAGCAGCCCGGCCTTGACTGGTCGGTCGCTTCCGGGCTGGCGATGCGGGCATTCGGGAGGGCCGCTTAAATGCCATTCATTAATCTTATCGAAGAGCAGCGCCTGTCGGTGCGGGCGAACGAGCGCAAGGCGCAATCGTTCTTCACCGCCTTCATCGCGGTGTGCGTTCTGAGCGTGGGAGGCTACGGCTACCTCACCTTGCAAGCCGCCGGCGTAGCCGGTGATGCGGGCGAGGTTCAACTTCAGAACCAGAAGAATGCGCCGCTCGTGAAGCAGATCGACGAAAATGCGCGGGCGCTGGCGGATCTGTCACCGCGGCTCAAGACACTGGAAGACGCCTCGATCATTACCGATCGTTGGAATCGCATCCTCGAGCACCTTACGGTGCAGATGCCTGACCAGGCGTTTCTCAGCAATCTGCGCTGCGAAGCCGCCGATCCTCAAAAGCCGATCCAAGTGTCGTTCATGGGCCTCGCCCCTTCTCAATCCCCGGTCGGCGAGTTCATACTTCGCCTTCAAAACCAGCCGGACCTTGAGAATGTGAGCCTGCGCTACACAAACGAAAAACTGGTTAGCGAATCACGCAGCATCGAATTTCAAGTCGATTCGAATCTGGTCGGCACGGCAGAGAAACCCAAGGTCGCGGAAGCGTCGGCCGATGGAGAAAAGAAGTGAATAAGGGACCCAATCCAAAACTCTTCCTCGGCCTTGCGGCCATCGCGCTCGTGATGGGTGGCGGCATGTGCTACGTCGCCCTGAACAATCTGGGCGACGAACAGGCAAAGCTGCGGGACCTCAAGGCGAAGAGCAAGGACGCCCGGCAGCTCCAGGCTGAGGTTGCGAAGTCGCAAGCCAGCGTTACGGACACCGCGACGAAGCTCAACCACCTCGAGCAGGGAATACCGCAGCTCGCCTATGTTCCTACTCTGCTCAGCGAGCTGGAGAAGGTAGGCAAGGAGAGCGGCATCGATGTTCTCGGCGTGCGCCCGCTGCCTGCGGCGGTAAGCCCCGGACATAAGGACGACAGCGCCGGCTCAGTGAGGAAGAAGAAGACTTACGAAGAGCTCGATATCGAGGTCAAGGGACGGGGCAACTATCGCTCGGTGATGACCTTCATCAAAGCTCTCGAGGTTTTCCCCAAGATTGTCGCCGCCCGCACGATTGCGCTCGACCCGAAGAATGTGCCGGGTCAGATGAGCGACAAGCTCGACGTGACCATCAATTTGCGGACGTACGTCTTCGCCCCGTCGGCTACAACGCCGACCGACCCCGGAGTGAAGTCCGCGATGCTTGGAGGAACCCGCCATGCTGGCTGATAAGAAAAAGGTTATCGTAGTGGCCTCGCTTGGGCTGGTCATCGTGTGCGTCGGCGCATTCCAGTTCCTCGGCGGATCCTCCGAACCGGAACCGGCGCCCGCGCCGAAGAAGGTCGAGGTCAAGAAGATAGAGGAAGCCCCGAAGCAGGATCCGCCGAAGAATCCGCTCTTCGTGGCCGCACGTCCGGCGCGCGATCCGTTCGCTGCACGGGGCGTATCCATGCCGACGCCGCCCGTGCCTCAGCCGGCAATTCAACAGCCGAAGGTTACGCCGATGCCGACGCCGAACTTCGATAAGTCAGGCACCTTTGGAAATGGCGGGAACGCGCCGGTGACAATTACGGCGGTGCCGGAGGCAAAATTCAGTTTCACCGTTTCGGGCGTGATGCTCGGAGCTCGACCTGTGGCTGTCTTTACGGACGCTCAGGGAGAGCAGCGACTCGTGCCGGCGGGCGGCTCCTTGGATGCCGATACCCGCGTGATTTCAATCGACAAGGACGCGGTGACCGTGAAATATCACGGCAAGACCATGCGACTGACCGTGGAAGGGAACCCCAATGATAAGTAACTACAAGCGATGGATGGCAGCGGCCGGTCCGCTCGTCATGGCAAGCACCGTGCTCGCGGAAGGCCACTTGATCAACGTCACGACGACGCCGGTCGCAGATGGTCTAGCCGTCGTGATTCGCGGCAGTGATTTGAACGCGCCGAAGATCCGTTGGGATCAGGGCGCCGTGATCTTGCGCTTCGACGCTCGCGTCGAAAGTCAAAAGACCTGGCGGCCTCGCACCGGCGGCATTGTCAATGTGTCGTATGGCTCATCGGACGGAAAGGCCGACGTGGCGATCCGCCCGTACATTACGAAGCAGCCTCGGATCATTCAAACCGCCGATGGCTTCCTTGTAATGTTCAGCCAGCCGGTGGCTCTCAAGCCCACGATGACGGTCAAGAGCGCGCTTACGGAGACCCCGAAGACGTTCAGCGCCGTGATCGCGACGCAGAAGAAGGCACTCTCGAACACCAACGACACTGCCGGCATGAATGCCCGCGTGACGTTGAACTTCGTCAATACCGACGTCGTTCAGATCCTCAAGGCGTTGGCGCTGCAGAGTGGCGTCAACATCGCGATGGGGCCTGAAGTGTCGGGCAAGGTTACGGTTAGCCTGGACAGCGTTTCCGTGAAGGAAGCGCTGGACCTCGTGACGACCCTCGCCGGCGTTCGCTATGCGCGGATGGGCTCGACGTACGTGGTCGCCACCAACAGCCGCTTCTCCGAAACGGTTGAGAAGATGAAGGGCCGGGACGAGATGATCAGCGAAACCCGCGTCATCCCCCT
This sequence comes from Fimbriimonadales bacterium, assembly GCA_038202925.1. Lineage (GTDB taxonomy): Bacteria > Armatimonadota > Fimbriimonadia > Fimbriimonadales > Fimbriimonadaceae > JAEVZK01. The sequence goes on from JBBREM010000098.1 coordinate 4,366, forward strand.
CTTCAGCCGCGAGGGCACGCAGATCAAGGCGGCCACGATGAAGATCGTGCCCCCGACGACTCAGGACGGCAAGTACGAGCTCGTGCTCCCCAGCGACAAGGTCAATGTGGAGCAGAATCAGGCGCTTGCCCCGCAAGACACCGGAGACAAGGGCGGCGACAAGGGCCAGGGCGGCAAGGCGGCGGATGCCGGCAACGTTCAGACCAAGACGGCGGACGACGGCGCCAAGAAGGACGACTACATCGTGGTCGTCGGCACCCCGGCTCGCCTGAACATGGTCGAGCAGGCCGTTCGCAACCTCGATCAGCAGATATGCCTTGCGCTAGGCATCAAGATCACCCAATCAGGCGTCGTGCACAAGACCTATGAGCCGCAGGGCATCAGCGCTTCCGAGCTCGTCAAGTCGCTTGGCGGAGACGGCAAGGAATTCAACGGCGTGCAGCTGATCGCGACTCCGACTTCGAGCGTGAGCAAACAAGCAATCGTCCTGAGCGGCCACGAGACCGACGTGAACCGCGTCATGGCGATGCTGATCGATCTGGATACCGCGCCGGATGCGGCTGAGACGAAGTACGAAGTCGTCGGGCTGAAGTATGTTCAGCCGAACTTCGCCTTCTCGCAGCTGATGCAGGCGGTGCCGGGCCTTAAGGTTTCGCTGCTGCCTCCTCCAATCAATCCGCAGGTCGGCATTGACTACCAGGAGACGACGCAACAGAAATCGGGCGATAGCGGCGGCGGAGACAACTCGGGTGGCAAGCAAGGAGGCAACTCCGGTGGCGGCACCTCGGGCGGCGGCAATTCCGGCGACCAAGGCGGTAGCCAGGGAAGCGGCAACAGCGGTTCGGGAGGCGCCGGAAGTCTAGGCTCGAACGGCAAGACCGACAGCGGCACCGTGAAGACGAGCAGCAAGTCGAACTCGTTCCCGATGAAGCTCCTGCTTCGCGGCACACCTTCGCAGCTCTCGATGGCTCACGAATATCTCGCCATGGTCGACCTCGCGCCGAAGCAGGTTGCGGTCGAGCTGCGAGTCATGGAGCTAACGCGGGAAGACGCGCTCAAGGTCGGACTCGACTGGAGCTTGCTTACCGGCGGAACACTGAAGACCCTGCGGATCAACCAGGGACTCGGCTCGGCCAGCAGCGCCGGCGGAGTCAGCTCGGATCTGAAGTTCAGGGGCGGCGGCACGGCATCGATCCTCGGTGCTCTTGACTCAATCACGACGCGGAACAACGTGCTGGCGCGACCTTCGACGCTCGTCAATGACGGCGTGCCGACGAACATCTTCGTCGGGGACGAAGTGCGGTACGTCAAGTCGATCATCACCAGCGCGAATACGGGGCCGACGATCACGACTGACGAAGTCGATGTAGGCGTCGACTTCAACGTGATCGCACGGGTCGGCGAGGACGGCAACATCATGCTCGATCTCGGACCGACGCTGAAGGTGCTGCAGGGCTTCACCGACGTGCCAGGAGGCGGTAAATTGCCGCAGACCAGCCGCCGGAGCGCCTCGACGCAGATGTCGATCAAGAGCGGCGAAACCATCGCGATCGGCGGCCTGATCCAGGATCAGGATCGCAAGATCTACGGCGGCATCCCGTTCCTCAAGGATCTTCCGTTGATCGGGCGGCTGTTTAGCCGAACCGACAACACCAAGATCCGATCCGAGGTCGTGTTCTTCGTGACGGTTCGCGAAGTGACCGAGAACGACCGACAATCTCCGGCGAACCCCCGAGCGGCTGAGAAGAACAACACTCAGTGGCCGGGCAACACCAACGGCAAAGGCGGCTAGTCCGCTACGGGTCGGAACTCTGAGGGGAGGCCGCAATGCCTCCCCCTTTTCCTGTTCTGACTCCAGCTCCTGCGGAGAACGCCAGTGTAGGGGCAAGGCGTGCCTCGCCCCACACCGCGCAAGAGCCGAGTACGGCACGCCGTGCCCTACCGAGCAACCAGCCTTCTCGATTCGACCGCGTAGACCAAGGTAGCGGCGATCTCCTTGTTCTGCCTCGGCATTTCCGCGTGGCGTGGAAATTCCTGTCGCCGACTGGACCGAAAGGTCCAGCAGAGTAATGGCAGCAATCGCCAACTCCTGCGGAGAACGCCAATGTAGGGGCAAGGCGTGCCTTGCCCTCGCACCGCGCCAAAGCCGGGCGCGGCACGCCGTGCCCCTACCGCGGCATCCCGCCTTGTCGAATCGACCGCGCAGACTGAGGCCGCGGCAGCTTCCCCTTTTCCTATGCCGGAGGGAGGCGTAGAATAAAGCAGATGCCGCAACCGCAGGATCAGGACCACTGGGGATCTCAGGACGTTAATGGCGTCGACCTCACCTGGCTGCGTTACAACCGATCGCTCACTCCGTTGCAGAGAATCGAAAAGCACAGAAAGGCGCTGGAAAGCGTCCTCTATCTGAAGCATGTCGCCCGAAGTGCCCGACGTTCTACGACTGGCGAAGGCTCCTGCGACTGACGAGCGGAACAAACCCCGCCCGCGGCGAATCCTTTACCCGCACCCTCTTCGTCCCTTGGTAGTGATGAGCTTGCTAAAGTGGCCGGCTCCATGCCCTCTTTTTGGAGCGACCAAGTGAGACCAGAAGACCTGTTTGACACCAATCAAGCTACGATCAAGGTAATCGGAGTCGGCGGCGGAGGCAGCAATGCGGTCAGCCGCATGATCCAGGCCCGGCTGAGCGGCGTTCAGTTCATCGTCGCCAACACCGATTCCCAGGCCCTCGGCCAAGTGACCGGAGCGAAGACGATTTGCATCGGCCAGAGCTTGACTCGCGGCCTGGGTGCGGGGGGCGATCCGGCGATCGGCGAAGGCGCGGCGCGCGAGAGCGAAGCGGCGATCGCCGCGCAGCTTCAAGGCTGCGACATGGTGTTCATCACCGCCGGCATGGGCGGCGGCACCGGAACCGGCGCGGCGCCGGTCATCGCCGAGCTTGCCCGCAAGATGGGCATCCTCACCGTCGGCGTGGTCACCAAGCCGTTCCTCTTCGAAGGGCCGAAGCGCAGGATTCTCGCCGAGCAGGGCGCGGCCAAGCTTCAGGCGCACGTCGATACCCTCATCACCGTCCCCAATAACCGGCTCGTTGAGGTCGTGGAGCGCGCGGCAACCATGCAGCAAGCCTTCGCAGCCGCCGACGACGTCCTGCGCCAGGGCGTGCAGGGCATCAGCGAGATCATCCTGCTTCCCGGCGTGATTAACGTCGACTTTGCCGATGTCCGCTCGATCATGTCGAACGCGGGCGCGGCGCTCATGGGTCTTGGCCGGGGCTTCGGCGAGGATCGCGCCAAGATGGCCGCGCAGAACGCCGCCAACAGCCCTCTGCTCGAGACCAGCATCAACGGCGCGCGCAAGCTGCTCGTCAACATCACCGCCGGCGAGGATTTTGGGATCGCCGAGGCTCACGCGGCGATGGAGTACATCATCCAGTTCGCCGACATCGACGACGCCGAGATCATCATGGGCCACGTGATGAAGGAGCTGCCCGACAACGAGGTGCAGATCACGCTTCTCGCCGCCGGCATGGGCTCGGTCGAAGATCGGCCGCTCACCCAGAACAAAGAGGTTTTCTACACCGCCCGCCCGCCCGTAGCGGCGCGCATGTCCTCTCAGTCCGCCACCTCCTCTCCTGCCGCGACGCAGGAGCAGTCCTCGATCGCCCCGGCCGCGCCGGTGCAGCTCGAGGAGATCGACCTCGACATCCCTAGCTTCCTGCGAAGGATGAAAGACGTCGAATAACACCTTGACCCGGCACAAGAACGAAAAGTCCCGGCGTTAGTTCGGGAAAACTGGTCCAACGCTTGCCCCGTCCCCGAGTGGCGGGGCATTTTTTTGCCCCAATGCGCGAAGCGCACCTTCGGGGTGCGGGAGCTTGCTCCCGCCTTGCCCGGAGTAGAGGCCCACCTAAACAGTCAGCGTAGACGCGACTACTCCTGCATCGACCGCTGCTTCAGCCGGTCCAGCAGCACCGCCGCGAGCAGGATCGCGCCGGTGATGACGTACTGGTAGAACGTCGGCACGCTCTTCAGGTCCATCACGTTCTGCACCGTCCCCATGATGAGCACGCCGACGATCACGTGCCAGATCGAACCCACTCCGCCGGTGAGCGAGACCCCTCCCAGCACGCATGCGCTGATCACGCGGAGTTCCAGCCCCGTCATCCCCTTCGGATCGGCAAGCTGCTGCTGCCCCGCGCTGACAATCCCCGCAAGCCCCGCGAGCAAAGCCACCAGCGCGAAGATCGCGATCTTGACCCGCCGCGTCGGCACTCCTGACAGCCGAGCCGCCTCGCTGTTCCCCCCGATCGCCGTCGCGTACCGCCCGAAAACGGTCTTGTGCAGAAGCATCCCGAACACGATCAGGCACCCAATCAAAATCCACAGAGGCATCGGCAGCCCAAGCGGCAGCCCCGTTCCGAGCCAGGCCAGCCACGGATCGGCGATGCCCATCGAGTTGCCGTCGTGCAGCAAGAAGGCGAGGCCGCGCACGATCTGCATTGTCGCGAGCGTGGTAATCAGCGCGTTGATCCCGCAAACCGCCACCATAAACCCATTCAGCAAGCCCACCGCCGCGCTCGCCCCGAGCGCCCCCGCCAGCGCAACCGGCGCGCCATAGCCCTTCGCCAGCAGCACCGCCGCCACCATCCCCGCAAACGCCGCGACCGAGCCCACGCTCAGATCAAAGTCCCCCGAAACCAGAGCCAGCAACATGCCGCAGGCGACGATCCCCGTCGTCGTCAGACTAAGCCCCAGCGAGTAGATCAGATTCGACGAGCCGAGGAAATTCGGCGTCGTGGCAGCCGCGTAGATCAGCAGCGCAACGAGCACCACCACGATGCCGGCGCGATCCCAGAGCCTAGCAAACGATGCGCGCACGGCTTAGGGCAGCGGCAGGCCCTGCTCGGTCAGCACCTGCTTGAAGTTGTCCCGGGTAATCAGGATGCCGTCGGTGTAGGTCAGCATCGGCGGCTCCTTGCCGTCCTTGATCCAGTGGTACATCATCTCTGCGGTGTCGGCGCCATGCCGCTTCGCCTGCAGCAAAATCGATCCGAATAGCCCCGTCGGCTGAGGCTTCTTCAAGTCCTCCAGAGCCGAGTCGCCGTTGATCCCGATCCCGATCACATCCGCTGCTCCGATGTTATGAGCCTCAGTCGCCCGCACCGCGCCCATGACAGCGGTGTCGTTCATCCCCGCGATCAGCCAGTGCTTGATCTCGGGGTGCTGGGTCAAAACAACGTTCCCCGCATCCCGGCCGCCGGGCACGTC
>JBBREM010000099.1:0-9631 GCA_038202925.1 Fimbriimonadales bacterium
GAGGCGGTATCGCCACCCGAGCCTGAAGCCAAGACTGAAGGCGAAGAAGCCCCAGAGGCTAAGACAGAGGAATAAACAGAGGGCGTCCAGAAAGACGCCCTTCTTTCTTTATGAAAGTCGCCATAACGGGCGGTATCGCCGAAGGTAAGTCCACCGTGCTTGGCTATCTGCGCGATCTAGGCTGCGAGGTCACGTCGAGTGACGACATTGCCCGTCAAGTTTTCGAGCGTGACGAAGTCCAAAGCGAGATTGGCCGGCTTTTGGGCGTCGACCCGCCGGTGGATCGGGCCGCCGTGCGCGCCGCGCTGGCCGACCCCGACCTGCGCCGCGCGATCAATCGCATCACTCATCCACTAATTAGAGCGTGTGGCCGTGCGTCTTTGGCGACGTGCTTTGAGGTTCCCCTTCTGATCGAGGCCTGTTTGCAAGGTGAATACGACCGGGTGTGGGTCGTCACTTGCGGCGAGCAGGAGCAACTGCGCCGGCTCGAGCAACGACTTGGGTCGAGGGCCGAGGCGGAGGCCATGATCCGGGCCCAGCTACCATCCCGTGCGAAAATTCCGTTCGCCGACCTTCTAATCCGAACGAACGCTTCGGAAAATGCCGTCCAGGTATTGGTATCTTCGGCGTTCGAACGGGAATTGCGGTGAAGGTTGCGTGGCTCGACGCTACGTGCTATACTCCACCGAATCTGTCCGACGTCGGGGGGCACCCATTTGCCCTGCGTGAGGGCTAACCGTGCGATCGGTTCTGTTGCAATGTGCTGGTTGAGTTTTGCCAGGCTGCACTGCGCCGACCACCAATGAGTGAGGATTGACTATAGTGAGGCGGCTTATCGAATCGTTATCTGGCACAATGCTAGGCAGAATTTCCATCATGGCGCTGCTGTTGCCCATGCTGACGCTAGGAATCGTAGCGAAGGCAAATGCGCAGTTGACCACCCAGCCCACCTGGGCTGTTTTGCCCTTTACCGTGAACCCGAAGATTGCGGCAGCCATGCCCAATGTCGGGAACGTCGCCGCAGAAGCGGTGGCCTCGGAACTGGCTCGAACCAACCTATACGATGTCGTTCCTCAGGAAACTGTGAGACGCTCGGCGGAGACCCTCGGCCTGACCCTTCCGATCACCGACCCGACGACGCTGCTGCGCCTCGCTCAAGAGGTTCGCGCAACGACGATCGTCACCGGCGAAGTCGTCGATTACAAGATCGTTAACTCGGCGGGCGGCAAACAGGCCTACATCGGCATGAACGTCATCGTGCGCGACGTCGCATCGGGCTTGCCGGTAAACGGCGCGGGCGTGTCGTCGGCTTCCACATTCCGTGTGGGCAACGTTCCGAACGATGTGCTTGTGAACGAGGCGATCGGCCTCGGCGCGACCAAGGCCGTCGATATGATTCGTACCCAGACTTTGCCGACCGGCACCGTTCTGAACACGACGACAGAAGTGTCCCTGATCAACCAGGGCACGCGCACCGGCTTCAAGGTTGGCCAGAAGGTCATCATCACTCGTGGGCGGGAGCAGGTTGCGACCGCGACGGTCAGCGAAGTCGAGCCCGACCAGGCTTTTTTGAAGACGACGCGATCGCTTAAGGGCATCCAGCCCGGAGACAAGGTCCGCGTCATCTTCGACGTCAACACGATTCTCTCCGTCACGTCGAGCGGCAGCCCGGTGGTTAAACGTGCCCCGCGACGTACGAGCACCAGCCCCGCTATTTCGCTTCTTCTCGTTCTCGCTTTGGGCGCATTGCTTCTGGGCGGCGGAAGGTCGAATGGGCAGCCAGGGGCGACCCAGCTCAGCGCACAAGCATCGAGCCTGTACGCGCAGGGATCGAATCACATCACGTGGAGCGCCGACATCTTCCACCAGACCCGCAGGAGTAACGCGGCATGGCAGATATATCGGGCGCAAGACAACGTCCCGTTTGCTGTCGTCGATGGAAGCGCTCGCGACGTGTACGACCGCGCCGGCTCGCCGACCGCGACGTCCTATTCCTCATTGAGCGACTTCCAGAATCGCCGAGGCACCGGGCCTAACTGCGACACCCCGGACACCGTTCCCACGACGGACATCAGCGCGAATCCTGCGCCCTCGGCTCAGACCGGCATCCAATACATGTATCTCATCGAGCTCGTGTACGGAGTCGATGCGAGCACCCTTGCGAACGGAGGCAGCAGCACCACCGGGACCTGCTACTTCTTGTCTGACAAGACGGCCTCTCCCGACGCGGCCACGCCTTTGCGGCATGTGGTGCCCTCGACGGTGAATCCGGATCCGATTCCGATCTACAACTCGAACGACCCTTCGTCGCAAACGGTGGAGTTCCACTTCCCGTCGGATAACGATCAGGGCTCGACATTCCTTACTTATATCGTCGAGGTTAGCGATGACAATTCGTTTAATCCTGGCCACACGATTGTAATTAACGATGTCAACTCGGGCGGCCCGGTTCAAGATGGTTCCCCTGCAGGAACCGACGTGCACCTCACCGGCCGGAACGACTTCTATCCGAGCCGGCAGGGATTGGGCATGCCGATCTATTGGCGCGTAGGCGTGAAGAACCAGAACGACCATCCCGGCCCCGAGGCCGATCGGATCGGCCAGCGGTACGTCTTCGGGCCTTCGAAGTTCTTCTCGCGAACCACTCCGCCGCCGGCAACTTCGCGAAAGTAAGACGAAAGGGTAATGAATCGCCTGCTTTTGCCGTCTACCAAAAGCAGGCTTTCTTGGATTAGGAGATTTTGATGAATCGCACTCTTTTTAGGGCACTTGCTACGGTGGGCGCGGTCACGGCTTATGCCACCGTTGTTGCTCAGCCTTCGTGGGAAATCTGCATCGACCCGTTTAACACGCAGCCATACAGCATTGCTCCCCCCTTCGCCAGCGCGCATCTGCAAAACGAATTGGCGCAGGCCACCATCGGTTTTCAGGGAACCGTTACCTACGGGAGCGCGACCGGCCCGTGCTTCGCACCGGCTACAACGGTGAACACGCGCGGCCGCATCGGATTCGGCTCTGGCAATACTGGGTCGATCCAATCGTCGTTCGACGACAGCATGGTGTACACGTTCGGCATGCCGGTTTCCCCGGCGGGGCCATGGTCGTACGCCAATATCAAATCAAACACCGGAATCGGCACCCCCGTGGTGTCGGATCTGTACGGTGCGACGCCCTACAGCTTGGCGTTCAGCGGCGCGAGCGATCGCTACGTCTACACCGAGTCGACTCAGAACGGAATTAAGACGCAATGCCGGATCGACGTCGTCGGCGATGCAACGCGCGTGCAGTGGACTCTAACAAACTTGAATGCTGCCGCCACCTCGATGGGTCTTTGGTATGGCGCCTGGTGCGCGATGATCGGCGACGGCGGCAACGCGATTCAAGGGTTTGGCTCGAATGATTATATTTACATCCCTGGCCGCAAGCCGGCAGTGGTGGAGAATCGGATCATCCGAAAGCGCGACCCGGCCAACTTTCCGCCATTTGTTGCCTTCGCCTTTGACCAAGAAAACGCGTATGGCCTTCGCATCGACACCGGCGCCTCGGCGGCTACGAGCGATAAGAATGGCAACAACAGCGACTCCACGACGGCTGACGAGATCGTCGTCGGCAGCGCGGGCTCCCTGCTTGGCAGCGAAGGGACGGCGAACGATGTCACGTCGATGCCGGACTTTATCTTCGACCAGGATGGCGACGGTATCGGCGACGTGTTCTTTAACGATCCTGCGTTTATCATCAAATACGAGGCGAACACTGGCCAACTCCTGGCTCAAAACCAGACGCGCCAGATCAATCAATACTATCGCTCGACGTGGGGCAACCCCATGTACGGCTCCGGCAAGACGGTGGGCGGCAACCAGCGCGCCTATACGACCGTAGCCGACGCCCCGGCGGTGCTCGCCCAAGATGAAGATGGGTCGGGCATGAACGGCTACAAGAAGAACCCGTTCACCATCCGGGTCTGGGTCGACAATGTCCGCAGCTACTCGTCGATCAACGAAGAATTCTCGATGGACGACGTGCAGATCACGCTCGATCTGGGCGCGGGTTTGAGCCTGGTTCCGGGTGACGTGAACGTCAAGACGATCACCAAGATTGCTCCTCGAGCCATGAAGTTTGTCGACTTCCAGGTGCAGGCCGACGGCATCGAGGTGGGCGATCTCCCGTACACGGCGACGATCGTATCCCCGATTACCGACCAGAACCGCAACCCAGTGATCATCAAGGGCACGGTTCGCGCTTCGCTGACTAAGAAGTATCGGTTTGAGCCTCGAGCCAACCTGATCACCTCGCCATGGATCCTTACCGACTCGTCGTGGGAGCACATGTTCGGCTGGACGATTCCCGCTGACTTCACCGCCTACAACTGGGATGCCAAGCAGGGTGCCTATGTGCCTTCCACGAGCGCCCAGCGCGCCGTGGGCACGTGGATCATCATGAATTCGAACACGCACCCGACGGAAGAAATTCGACCCGTTATCGGGGCGAAGACTCCGACCGATATGACCACTGGCGACATCAATATCACGATGTATAGCGGCTGGAACCTCATCGGCAACCCGTATCCCTACGCGATTCCGCTGCTCCAACTCGTTGGCGTGCCGAAGGCCAACCCTTCGCAAACCTACCCGTGGGCCCGCCTCGTTCAAGCCCAATACGTGAGTGGCGCCATTGCTTACTGGGATCCGTTCATCAATAGCTACAAGTTCACGTCGGGCATCAATGCGGTGCTTCAGCCGGGACAGGGCTACTGGGTCCGGGTGCTAACCAACCAGGGCCTTACGATGAACTTCCCGCCGGTTACCGACCTGTTCGTTCCGGCAAGCCAGGGCGTGGGCGGCCTCGCTCTTTCGAGAACCGCTGGGAACGAGTATCCGCAGACGCCGAACCACTTCAGGCTGAACCTCCGAGCGACATCCTCGTTCGGCTCGGACCAGGAGAACTACGTAGGCATGGTCGCGACCTCGGCGGAAGCCGGCGCGCTCCAAATCTACAAGCCGCCGATGGGCCCGGCCCAGGACGTTAACCTGGAGATCGCCGGCGTCGCCAACGGGCAGCCGTCGAGGTTCGCTCAGTCGATCGTGGCGGGTGCCAGCCAGGCATCTTGGAAGGTCTACGTCACCTCCAAGAAGGGCGGCAACGTCAACATCACTTGGCCGAACGTGAAGGCAGTCCCGGCGAACGTCAAGATGACGATCACCGACGATCTCACGCGGCGCACCATCGACACGCGATTCACGAATAACTTCGTGTTCGCGGCGACGAAGAACGTCCAGAGAGTCTTCACCGCGACGCTCGTCAAGACGGGCAATAGCGTGGTGGTCTTTGGCGGCGCGACCTCCGTTCCTGGCAGCCTCGGCTCCAAGACGGCAGCGAGCGTCCGGTATCAACTCGCATCGGATGCGCTGGTTTCGCTTCGAGTTCTTGATTCCAACAACTCCGAAGTCGTGAGCCTCCTCAGCAACTCGCCGGCGACCCTTGGGCTGAACACCGCCCTATGGGATATGCGCCGCACGAACGGTACGCTCGTGGCCACAGGCAACTACCAGTTCGAGATTACGGCCGTCGTAGACGGCCTGACGACTCGAAAGCTGGTGCCGGTCACGGTCAACAGGTAAACCAGACGAGGGAGCGAACCGGGTTCGCTCCCTCACTTTTTTTACGGCATGCACTTTTCCAAGCTGATCGCCTCCGTCGCCCTCCTCGCCGCAGGAGTGATTGCCCTTGCCGACGGCGGGAATATCCGGCTGACCACGCTGCCTTCGATGACTGTCGCCGACGGACGCAGCACCATCACGATCAGCGCCTACGTGACGCAAACCAACGGGAAGGCGGTGCCCGACGGCACCCAGGTCATCTTCACCACCACGCTGGGCAACTTCAAAGAGGATTCGATCATCCGGACCGTCAACGGGATCGCGAGATGCGTCCTCGTCGCCGGTGGCATTCCGGGCACCGCAACGGTGACCGCAACGACCCACGGCTACAATGCCGTAACGACTACCGAGATCGAGTTTGTCAGCGACCGTTCGCTGCTCTCGAGCGCGAAGGAGTTCATCGAGGTTGTAGCCCCCGGCTATATGATGTACAACGTGAACGAGCGAGTCCTCGCGGCGGCTGGACCGGGGCGCAAGGTTCAATTGCGGTACCGGGATATCTCGATTGACGCGGACGATCTTCAGTTCAATATCGATGCCTCCGAGGTCCGCGCCAAGAAAGCACACCTCAAGTTCGGCAAGGTCGATCAGGATTTCGATGAGCTGTACATGAAGCTCTCCAGCCGCCGCGGTTCTGGCATGACGACCGTGAACCCGAAGCTGCCCATTACAGGCACCTTCGTGGGCACGATGCCTTACTTTGAAACGACCCAGGCGAAGGTCGGCAGGGTTCGCATCGACGCAAGCGGAACCGAACTCGCGACCGACCAGTATTACGCGACGACCTTCGCCTTCCAGAGTCTCAGCGACTCCACCTCGATGATCTCCTCGAAAAAGGCGGTTGTTTTCCCGCACAAGGAGATCCAATTCCAAAAGGCCGAGATTCTCGTGCAGGGAACGAAGATTCTCAAGATGCCGCTGTACGAATTCAGTCTCACGGATTCGTCTCCGATCGTCACCGACAAGATTTTCTCCGTCAACGATAGCCAGATCAACATCAACTACCCCTACTACTTGACGATGAAGCCCGGTCAGACAAGCCTGCTGCGCTTCACGACCGGCAACAAGTACGGGCGGACAAGCAGCGTGGACCGTGGGATGTCGCTGAGCTACGAAATGGCTTGGAATCGCGGCGACGAGTTCGATGGCGGAGTGACGCTGAGCGACATCGGCCGAACGAACTGGGCGCTGAGCGCTCGGCAATACATGCGCTTCGACCGCAAGTCTTATCTGACGGCGTTCGCGGAAGTTCCTGGCGGAAAGAACGTATACGGCAGCGTCGATTACAACCGTCAGTTGAATAATGGATTTGGAGTCAACCTCGATGCCACGACGTCGAACTCACTGAGCGGGGCTCGCTACAACAATCAGCAACTTGGCTTCTCGCTCTCGAAGGACGCGGTTAGGCTCGGCAGCCTGCCCGTGCGTTGGTCCTACGGACTGAACGCAAACACAAGCAACAGCTCAACGAGCGTTGCTTCCCGCTCGCAGTCGACCGTGGGGCTCAATGTGCGAACAACCCTCATGCCGCAACGGCTGGACAAGCAGTCATCGCTCAATGCGAGCTTCTCCATCGGCGAGCAGGCGGGCCGCAATGTTCGGCAGGGTCTGACCATGAACGGCAACGCCAACCTCTCTCGCCGCTTCGGAAAATTCGGCGACGCGATGCTCAGCTACGAGTTCATGGACAACGGCTTCAATAGCGGCCTTACCGGGAGGCACCAGCTATCTCTATTTACCAATCTTCGGGCGGGTAGATTGACGACGTCGCTTTCCGCAATGCGCGGCCTCGATTCTGATCGGCTCAACCTTTTCGCCGATCTTGGATTCCGGCTTTCCTCGGCGTGGCGTCTGTCTTACTTCTACACGCTGGACCGCTATTTTGGAAACACCTACGTCGACTACACTGCGGCCCTCGGCTACCGGATCGGCTTCCGCGAGATTGGTCTCACCTATTCGAACCGAACGAAGAAGCTGGGCATCGCGATACTTGGCTCGGCTGGCAACTAGCCTTTTCATCTGCCTGGTTGCCTCGATCGCCTTGGCGCAGCCTTTTGGCCGCTTCGGCTACTCCGGACCCCTCACACTGCCTGGGTTGGTCGCGGACCGGGAGGGGGTGGCGGCCAAGTTTGGTGCGGCGGACAAGCTGTACTTCGCTAGTCCTACGACGGATTGGAAGATACTGTCGACCACCGACGTCGAGCAGATTATTAGCCTTGGCTCGGGCGCTGGGCCGGACAAGCTGCGAGCGAGCCTTTATTCGCCTGGGGTCATGCTGCACTTCGCGCAGCCCCTTGCACTGAAGCTCCATTCGACCGCCGCTCCGTATCTCAGTTGGCGGGAGGGCAGTGTGGGGGACAATGTGCCGACCCCGAATCTGAGGTGGGTGGGTCTGTCATTCCAGGACGAGCAGCCCCCATTGGTGCTGGGCTTTATGGATGCGGAGGCATCGCTCCAACTCACGGGCAGGCCCGGCGACTGGACGCTGCGGACGGCGAAACCATATCTGGGCTGGGTGCGCGTTGCCGCGCCGCTTGGCACTCGGCCGCTCGCCACCAATTCGGCGGCTGCGCTGGGCCAACTCAGCGTAAGCCTTGCCGCCGCCGACCACCTGTGGTGGCAGCCCACGCCGACTCTGCTCGCGACTCAGATTGACAGCAATAACGACGCCGTGGAAGCGACGTGGGTGTTCGACCGCGCCGGGGTGGTGGTTCCCGCGGGTGCCGCGCTCGCTAATCTCGGCGAGTATCCGCTCTCGATCGAATCGAAGACTCACCGGCTAGACGGATACAGTGAGGAGGGCCCGATAACCGTATGCGACAACGACCGGCTGACGATCCGCTTCCCCATCCATCGCATCCCGCTCGGGAGGGTGCTCACGGCAGGCTTGCCGCAGTATCAACCGATCGGCACGGTCTCATCCATTGACTTTGCCTCAGTGTCGGACCTGGCCTTTGAGAACCTGCTCGCCAGTCGAGATCTGCAACAGCGCAAGCTCGCGGAGGACACGCTCAACAATTTTCTTGGCGAAGCCCAATACTCGCTGGAGCCGCAGACGAGGCAGCGGCTGCCGTTCGCCGAGGATGGCACCGGTGTCGACGCCGCCGCCGCGAACGCCCTGCTTTACCAAAGCTTCATCATCTCCACGCGGCCCAGCTCGCACGACAACTCGCTGCTGACCAGCGTGGGCTGGCGGCGCGATTGGTACTCCTGGCGAATATGGGCGGCGGACCAGAAGCGATCTAGGCGCGCCGGCGCACTCTGCGCGATTGCGGGAGCTTTGTGCCCTGAGCCGACACGGCGGCTTGATGCCGCGATGCTTCAGGCGGGCCTCGCCGCGGAACGCGGCCTCGGGGTCTACCTTGCCCGCCAAGCGCAAGCGGAGGTTCCTATGTATCTCGAACCCCTGTGGACCGTCCGAAATACGATCTTCGAGATGGCGCAAACACCCCGCCGAACGAGCGCGTTTGCGGTGGCTCTGCTAAGCGGTGTGCGCGTCTTCGGCGACGCTCCCGTGCGATGCTCGACGGATGGGTCCAAGTCAAGCGTTCAGTGGGTGTTGGCAGAATCCAAGGCGGTAACTCTCGCCTCGAGCTTTCCCATCAGTGCCGCTGGGGCTCAGCACGCCTTAGGTTTCACCCGGCTCTTCCCAACCGGAAACGCTGCGTCTCAGACGGTGGCCATTCAACTGCCATACTGGGCTCAGCCCTTGCCCGCATCGCTGTCACCGCCGCAGTACGACGAACCCGTCAATTAGCGGACGGTGTCCGCATGTATCCTTCGGCAATCTGGCGGCATCATAGAGAGTGCGCCGCCAACTTTCACGCGGCGCGAAGCGACTATGCATTCGTGCTCGCCGAAGTGCTCCAGATTGAGTCAGGGGGATCCAGCGTGATCCGCCTTATCACTGCGCGTCAGTCCTCGCAACCCTTCCTAGGGCGCGACGGGCGATTGCTGGGCGATGCCCAAGCGGG
>JBBREM010000100.1:0-9618 GCA_038202925.1 Fimbriimonadales bacterium
AGTATCAGCAGGTCCTTCGTCGCGCCGGTCAGGTTATCAATGCCGTTCGCGGTGACGATCACATCATCCTCGATCCGGACGCCACCGAAGCCCGGAATGTAGATTCCCGGCTCGACGGTCCAGACCTGGTTCGGCTCCAGCACCGTGTCGCTCGTGGAATTCATGCGTCCCGCGTCGTGGACCACGCGGCCAAGGCCGTGACCCAGCCCGTGGGTGAAATATTGCGCGTAGTCGCCCATCGCCTCGCGCGAGATGCGATCGATGTCCTTGGCGAGCACGCCGGGCTTCATCGCGTCCAGCGCGGCCAGCTGCGAGCGAAGGCAAGCTCCATAGATCTCGCGATGCCGATCCGAAGCCTCGCCTACCACGACCGTGCGTGTAATGTCGCTGCAGTAGTCATCAAGATTGGCACCGAGGTCGAGAGTCAGAAAATCGCCCTTCTCCAGCTTCTTTTCCGAAGCACGCCCGTGAGGAGAAGCGCTGCGCTCACCGCTGACGACGATCGGGGCAAACGCGAGCTGCGCGCCATTGCGGCGGAAGTAAAACTCGATTTCGAGGCCAATGTCGTATTCGCTTATGCCGGGCTGAACCATACGCTTGACATGCTCAAAACAAGCGTCGGCGAGCTTGCAGGCGCGGCGAATCTTGTCGAGTTCCTCCGGAGTCTTGACGGCGCGAAGTGGCGTAATCAAACCTTCGACCGGCGTGAGTTGAACGCCGTTGAAGCTCGACTTCAGCTTCTCGTAGCTCGAGTAAGTCGTGGCATCGGATTCGAAGCCGATCTGGCTGACGCCCATGTCGATCGCGTTTTGCGCAATGAATTTGTTGCCATCGACGCCAGAGTTGTACGACTCCACGCGAACTCCCGCTAGCTGCTTTTCGGCCTGCAGCGTGTAGCGACCATCGGTGATAAAGCGCTCGTCGGTGGGGGTTATTAGAAGGAATCCGTTAGAACCGGTAAACCCGGTGGCCCACTGGACGTTGTCGATCTGGCTGACCAGCAGCGCCGGCAGTCCTTTCTCCGTCATCGCGTCGCGCAATCGCTCAATGTTTTGGGTCATATCACTTCTCTCTCAACATTCATCAGGGCCTGCAAAGCGAGGATGTATCCGTAGCCGCCAAAGCCGACGATCTGCCCGAGCGTGATCGGTGCGATCACCGAATGCCGGCGAAACTCCTCGCGGGCATGCACATTGCTCAGATGCACCTCGACGATGGGCAGGCGCATACTCACCAATGCGTCGCGCAGGGCAACAGAATAGTGGCTGAGCCCGCCGGGATTAATTACTACCGCATCTGCCCACCGACGATGTTCCTGCAGCGTGTCAATCAGCGTTCCTTCACTGTTCGATTGCAAGATGCGGATATCGATTCCCATCTTATCGGCGGCGGCCTTGAGGTCGGCGTCGATGTCCTCAAGCGGCTTCTTGCCGTAGATGTCAGGCTCGCGGAAGCCGGTGAGGTTCAGGTTCGGGCCGTGGAGCGCCAGCACCTTCAATGTCTGGCTCTTACTCAACTTTGGCCTCCGTCAGCTCATCTTCGGGCAGGAGGTGCGGGATGCCGTCTTTAACCGGGAACCGGTGGCCCTTCGCCGTACAGATCAGAAGTTCGCCTTCCTCTCGTAGCGGGGGACGTCCGTCGCAAACCGGACAGGCAAGGATCGCCAGGAAATCAGGATCGATCATGCATTCGCCCTCGCCACATCCTCGTAGGCGGCCATCGTAAGCCGCGCGGTTTCTCGCCAACTAAACTGGGAAACACGCTCGCGCCCCTTGTTCCGCAGTTCGTTCAGCTTACTCGAATCATTCATCAGCTTCTGAATGGCTTCGGCCCAGCTTTGGGGGTCCCAGGTGGGCATTACGACCGCCGCAGCTGCCGCTACCTCGGGCAGTGCTCCGCCGGAGCTGCATAGCACGGGGCAGCCGCATCTGAAGGCTTCGAGCAGGGGTAGCCCGAAGCCCTCATGTCTGCTGGGCGCCAAGTACAGAGAGGCGGCGCTGTAGAGCGAACTTAGCGTTTCAGAGTCCACATAGCCGACCGCTTGGACGCCCTCAAACTTTTCTTCGCCCCACCCCGGCTTGCCCGTCACGACGAGCCTAAATCCGGACAGCCGCGCCGCGTCGACCGCCAGTTGCATGTTCTTGCGGGGCCAACGCGTGCCGACGGTGAGCAGGTACGGCTCGTCATGGCCCAAGAGGGCGCGGGCTACCTCGGGTCCGTTGGGTTGGATGTGCAGCGGGCAGGCAAGGGGTGTCACCACCGTCTTCCCCCGCGCCGCAGGAATGAACCGCTCGATGTCCCCGCGCGAGGTTTCCGAAACCGTCAAGACGCGAGCGGCTCGCCGCGCCGACTGGGGCACAAACCGCCGCAACAGGAACAGATCCTTGCGTCGAAACCACTCGGGTCCGATGAAGAAGGAGACGTCGTGGAGGGTCGTGATCCCAATTCGCCCTGCAAGTGGCGAAAGGTTGTACTGCGTCTGGATAACCGAGGCCCGGCGCTTGCGCGCCTCGAGTGGGAAACGCGCCACGCTCCACCAGCGCTGATTCCCGCCGGAAAGCTCGATCCATTCAAATTTGTCGCAATTGGGAATGCCTGCGGGCTTTGCGACGTTGGAGAAGAGCAGGAACCGTGCATCCGCGTCGAGTTCGGAGAGCCCGTGAAGAAGGCCCGTCCAGTACGAGGAGTCCCCGGTCCACGCGCCGCCTGCAAGTCTGGCGTCGATTGCGATGCGGAGCGCGCTCATCTGGTACAAATCCTGCAGTAATAGAATACAAGTGATCGATCATGAAAAAGCGTAAATCGCCCATTGTCCTAGTTTCGTGCCTTATCATCCTGATCGGAGCGGTGGCCGTCTTCAGCGTCGCGCAGAACAGCACCCCGCCTAAGGACACGGCTACGGAGCACGTTTCAGAGCCGCGCAGCGCGCCATCAGCCGGAGATGTGGCGGGGGCCATAAAGTCGATTACCAAGAGCGTAAAGAAACCGATCGCCCCAGTGGACGGGGATAGTGGCGCTCCAACCATCGAACTAGACCCGCAGACAAGCAGAAGTATGCCCAAGCCGAAGCCCAACCTCAACGGAGCGACGAGCAGCCAGTGGTATCCAACCCAACCGCCTAAGTGACGGCGGGCACAAGCACCACCCGACCTGATTCGGTTTGCAATCGCTCGAAGCGCGTTCCGTACGCCGCTTCGAGCGTTTTGCTTTGTAGGGCATGTTGGATCGGTTGAACCGGGCTAAGTCGGCCGTTAATGAACACGGCAGCCCTATCCGCCATGATGCCCGCAATCGATAGATCATGGATTGCGACCAAGACTGCTTTGCCATCGGCTGCCAACCTGCGTATGAGGATCGCGATGGCGATCTGGAATTGCGGGTCTAGGTGAGCCGTCGGCTCATCCAGGAATAGGATCGCCGTTTCCTGTGCCAGAGCCCTCGCAATCAGGGTTCGCTGTCGCTCGCCACCGCTGATTTGCCTTACCGATCGCTCGGCAAGATGTGCGCATCCGGCACGATCCATCGCTGTTCGCGCCGCCTGTCGATCCTCCGCAGTATCGAAGAGCCCGTTGGCGCGCGCCAGTCGGCCCATCGCCACTACCTGCTCGACCGAAAAGTCGAATGCGGCAATTTCCTCCTGCGGGACGAAGGCGATTTGCTGCGCCACCTGTTTGGGAGTGAGATCGCACAGCGCATGCTCACCGAGGACGATGGAGCCTGAGATTGACGGCTCAAGTCCCGCCAGAGTTCTCAGCAGCGTGCTCTTGCCGCAGCCATTGGGTCCAAGCAGCGCAACGACTTCCCCCGCTTGGAGAGCCAGCTCGGCGCTTGCCACCGACTTGCCGCCATATCCGATGACGAGTTCGGTGCAACTAAGAACTGCTCCTATTGGATTACCTCCAGGAGCCCGTTACTGAACACGCGAAACAGCGCCGCATATTCGCCCTGACCTTCCATAAGCTCCTTATGCGATCCGGACTCCACGACCTGGCCCTGCCGTAAATATAGAATGCGGTCTGCCCGAGCGGCGGTTGTCAGGCGGTGGGCGATGAACAAGGTGGTGCGAGAATGCATGACCTCTTCGAGCGCGGCGGTCACGGCCTTTTCGCTGGTCGCGTCGAGCGCGGACGTCGCCTCGTCGAGGAGCAGCATGGTGGGCTTTCTCACGAGTGCGCGGGCGATCGCGATGCGCTGGCGTTCGCCACCGCTCAGTCCCGCGCCAAGCTCGCCAAGTTCCGCGTTATAGCGGTTCGGGAGCCGGCTGACGAAGTCCTCGGCGTGAGCCATCGCTCCCGCCTCCGCGACCTCGTCATAGGTCGCATCCGGCGCGCCCATGCGGATGTTATCGGCCACCGAGCCCGCGAAGAGGAATGTGTGCTGCGGCACGACCCCGATCTGGCTCCTCAGCCAATCGACGCGGAGTTCGCGCAGGTCGACCCCGTCGAAGGTGATCGACCCTTCCGTCGGGTCGTAGAAGCGCAAAACAAGGTCGGCGATGGTGCTCTTGCCTGCGCCGCTCGGGCCGACGAGAGCCAGTGAGGTGCCGGTCTCAATAATGAAATCAACGTTGCGAAGCGCCGGTGTGCCGTCGGGATACCGGAAGGAGACATTCTTGAACTCGATCCGCCCGTGAGGGTTCTCAATCACCTTCGAGCCCGGCGAATTAATGTGCTCGTCCGGGACATCGAGGATCTCGGAGTAAATGCGATCAGAGGCGGCCTGCACCTGCGCGTAGGTCGAGTTCACGTTGGAAAGGCTCCTCGCTCCCTGGTTGATAACGTCGAGAGCGAAGACCAAGGCGGCGATATCCGCCACTTCGAGCGATCCCGCGTAGGCCAGCCATCCGCATATGTAGAGGACCGTGGCGAGCGCTACCGCCCCGATCAATTCCACCAGTGGCCGTTGCGCGGCAATTCGCCTCACCGCGCCCATTTGGCTGGAGAAGCTTTGCTCAACCAGCTTCTTGTAGCTGGACTGGACCCGATCCTCGGCATTGAACGCCTTCACGATGCGCGTGCCCTGCAGAGATTCCTGGGTCATCGCATTGACATGCGCAAGATCGAGCTGAACCTGGCTCTGCGCCTTGCGCATCTTGCGGGCATTGCGCTGGATCACGTAGGCAAGGACGGGAATAAAAAGAACGGCGACCAGCCCAAGTTGCCACTGTAGATAGAGGATGTAGGCGAAGGAGCCGATTGCCCGGATCGGAGCATCGATGGAATCGCGAATTACGCTGACGGCGTTCTGATAAACGTTAACGTCGTTGGTGAGAACGCTCTGAACGGCCCCAGCCCGCCGCTCATGGAAGTAACTCACCGGCAACTTCTGCAGCTTCGCGAACATGCGCAAGCGAAGATCATTCGCCAGCCGCTGGGCGGCATAACTCAAGTAGTAAGTCTGCCCGCGAGTGAACCCATACTTGAGCAGATAGACCCCAATGACCGAGAGGCATACGATGCCGAGCATTTTTAGCGCTTCAGCTGGGGTTTGCGGCTTACGTCTGGCCTTGTGTTGAACCTTTGAGACCGCTGCCTGCACCACCCCCTCGGGGGCCTTGAGCTCGCGCGCCAGTTCCTTAACTTCCGGTTCGGTGAGCTGCGAGGAGCGCCGCGTCTGCACGGCGCTGACGGCTCGGGCGGCTTCAAACTCGCTCTTGCCCGTTTGCCGAGCCAAGTCCGCGATGTCGTCCTTGGAGAAAATTGATTGCTCGCCGAGTTGGCCGGCGTCGTTGATGGACTGCAAGCTCCACCGGATAAGCGGGATCGTTGCGGTGGTCAAAAGCGACGTCACCACGACGCAGAGCAGGCCCTTGACGATGGTTCGGCGCTGCCGTTTTAGCTCGGCGGCAAGACGCCCATCAAACTTACGAAACAAGCGCAGCTTCTTCATAGGCTCGCGGACACGCTAAAACTCCGCTTGTCCCGGCGTGCGGTGGAAGGGGATGACGTCGCGGATGTTCTTCATGCCGGTCACGTACATCAATAGCCGCTCGAAGCCCAGGCCGAACCCCGCGTGCGGAGCCGAGCCGTAGCGGCGGAGGTCCAGATACCACCAATACGGTTCCAGCGGAAGGCCGGATTCGACGATCCGCCGTTCCAGCACTTCGTACCGTTCCTCGCGCTGCGAACCGCCGATGATCTCGCCGATGCGCGGCGCTAATACATCCATCGCGCTCACCGTCTTGCCATCGTCGTTCGCCCGCATGTAGAAGGCCTTGATCTCCTTTGGATAGTCCGTGAGGATCACCGGCCGCGCCACCTTCGTTTCGGTGAGCCAGCGCTCATGCTCGCTCTGAAGGTCAGCCCCCCAAAACACCGGGAACTCCCATTTCTCACCCGAGTTTTCAAGCAGCTTGATCGCCTCGGTGTAGGTCATCCGCTCGAATCCACTGTCGACGACGTGATGCAAGGTCTGTAGCAGTTCAGGCTCGATGCGCTGGTTGAAGAAGTCGAGGTCTTCGGCGCAGGAATCGAGCAGGTGGCCGATGACCTCTTTGAGAAATTCCTCGGCAAGGTTCATGTCGCCTTCGAGATCGCAAAACGCCATCTCTGGCTCGACCATCCAAAACTCGGCGAGATGCCGGCTGGTGCTGGAATTCTCGGCCCTGAACGTGGGGCCAAACGTGTACACGTTCGTCATCGCCAGCGCCAAGGTTTCCGCTTCGAGCTGCCCGCTGACGGTCAGGTACGCCGGCTTGCCGAAGAAATCCTGCTTGGGATCCTTCGTGCGCAAGTGCCATTCCGAGCCCCCCTCCTCCAAGTGGTTCGTCTTGGAGGAGGGGGGTTGGGGGGTGGAGGTCCCGCACTCTCGCGTCTCCAGGAGCGACGAAACCGCGAACATCGCCCCGGCGCCTTCGCAATCGCTGGCGGTGATAATCGGCGTGTTGACGTAGTTGAATCCGCGCTTCTGGAAGAACGAATGGATGGCAAACGCGGCCTCGTTCCTCACCCGGAAAACCGCCCCGAAGGTGTTCCCGCGAGCCCGCAGATGGGCGATATCGCGCAGAAATTCCATCGTTGCGCCTTTCTTTTGAAGTGGATAAGTCAATGGATCGGCGGGGCCGAAGATGGTGACCGAGCTTGCCGCCATCTCGACGGCCTGGCCAGCGGCAGGCGACTCGACGATTTCGCCCTCGAAAGCCACGCACGCACCCGTCGTGATCTGCTTCAGTTGCTCGGGCGAGATCGAGCCCTCATTAACGATCACCTGCAAATCTTTGAAGCAGGAACCATCATTGAGCTGGACAAAGGAAATCTCCTTGCTGTCGCGCCGCGTCTTCACCCAGCCGTAGGCCGAGGTCTTCGTGCCGGGAGCGAGGTTGAACAAGTCGCGAACATACGTTCGCCGGTAATCCATCTGAGGGTGAATTCTACCGGGTAGACCGAGAGGCGTAGCCGCCGGTCTTTAGCCGGCGCAAATTGGAGCTTGCGACCGATCCTACGTGCGAAGCACGTGTAGCCGCGACGGCACGTCGCGCGGCTAGGCGTCACATGCCGTGACGGCTACACGCCTTCGGCGTACCTTCGGCGCTACCGCTTACCGTATGACCGACGCTTCGGATCGCGCCAATACGGGGTCGCGCCGCCGCGCTGGCGATGGCTCGGCTGAGGAGCCGCGGCACGGGCCTTCGGCGGGAACGCTTTGGGCCGAGGCGCGGGCGGGCGGTGGAACTTCCGCATCTCGAGGGGCGAATCCGGCGAAACCGGAATCTCGGCGCGAATTTCGCGCTCGATATCGGCGACATCCTTGTTTTGCTCCGGCGTCGCGAGCGTGATCGCATGGCCCGTCTTGCCCGCCCGGCCCGTGCGGCCAATCCGGTGGACGTAATCCTCGGGATTGTCCGGCAGATCGTAGTTGATCACGAGCGAGATGTCCTTAACGTCGATGCCGCGAGCGGCGATGTCGGTCGCAACGAGCACGCGGAAGAGGCCACTCTTAAATCCATCGAGGGCCGCTCGGCGCTGGGCCAAGGTGCGATCGGCGTGAAGCTCGGCAGCGGTGTGGCCCATTCCGCGCACATGCTTGGCAACCTTGCGGGCGCCGTGGCGGGTCCGCGAGAAGACGAGCACCGTTCCGGTGTTCTTGTAAAGCAGGTCCTGCAAGAGATCGCCCTTGTCGACGTGATCGACGACATACAGCTCTTGCGAAACAAGCTCGGCCATCGTGCCTTGCCGCTTGATTTCGATACGAACCGGATCAGAAAGGTATTCGGACGAGATCGACGCGATTGCGTCAGGCATCGTGGCCGAGAACAGCATCGTCTGGCGCTTCTCAGGAACCTGCGCGAGTATCTGACGGATCGCGGGAGCAAAACCCATGTCCAGCATGCGGTCGGCTTCGTCGAGAACGACGATGCTGACATTGCGCAGATCGACGGTTCGCTGCTGCAAATGGTCGAGAAGCCGGCCCGGCGTCGCGATGATCGTGCCGGGGCGCTGGCGAAGCTGAGAGATTTGGCGTCCCATTGGAGCGCCGCCGATCAGCACCGCAGTGCCGCCGCCGATCTGGCGGAAGACCTCATCGACCTGGAGCGCGAGCTCCCTTGTGGGGACGAGAATGAGAGCCGGCCCATTTTGGTACGGCAGCAGGTTGATGATGGGGAGCGCGAAGGCAAGCGTCTTGCCGGTTCCGGTCTGAGCAATGCCAATAATGTCGCGACCCTGAAGAGCATGCGGAATGACTTGCTCCTGAATCGGGGTCGGCGTGACAAAGCACAGCCGGTCTAAAATTGTGTGGAGTGTGGACGAGAGAGCCAAGGCGCGAAAGCCCTGGGGAATGGGTGTGTGAGGCATTAATAAAGCCCCGCAACCGCGGAGCGCTACTTAGTATGACGCTTTTGCATCGATCCGCGTTTCTCGGACCCACTCACCGCCATCCCCACCCGTTCGACTTCGCCCAGGGAATAACCCTTCCCCCTCCGTCCTCGTTCCCCGGCGCAAGGGGAAGAGGCTATCCCTCGGAATCCTCGTATTTGACCTTCAACGACGCCACGACGGCGGGGTCGGCTAGGGTTGTGGTGTCGCCCAGGGCTCTGCCTTCGGCGACATCGCGGAGGAGGCGGCGCATGATCTTGCCGCTGCGGGTTTTGGGCAACTCTGCGCTGAAAATGATGTCGTCGGGCCGCGCAAGGGCACCGATCTTTCGGGTGACGTGTGCCTTCAGTTCGTCGACGCTCGCCTCGCGTCCGCTCTTGAGGGTGACGAACGCGCAGATGGCTTGGCCCTTCAGCTCATGCGTCTTGCCGATGACGGCGGCCTCCGCGACCGAAGGATGATCGACAAGGGCGCTTTCAACCTCCATCGTCGAGATGTTGTGCCCGGCCACGAGCATGATATCGTCCACCCTGCCAAGGAGCCAGAAATAGCCCTCTTCATCCACCTTCGCGCCGTCTCCGGCAAAGTAGTTGCCGGGGAACTTGGACCAATAGACGTCCTGAAAGCGCTGCGGATCGCCGTAGATGCCGCGCGTCATGCTCGGCCATGGACCGGTGAGCACAAGCATGCCTCCAACCTCTTTGGAGTGCGGTGATCCGGCAGCGCTTTGGGCTGCGAGGCCCGACTCGCTGCCGCCGGCACTATCGCCGGGCTCCAACAGATTCTTTCCCGCTTCGTTGAATAT
>JBBREM010000101.1:0-9608 GCA_038202925.1 Fimbriimonadales bacterium
GGCAGCCAAGCTAGGTTAGCTTCGCGCTAGGAAAGATTTTCTGAATTCGTTTCAACCTGGACCTCTTAGTTCCGCGATGCCTTCGGGAAACCACAGCTTCAGCTCGCGCTCGGCAGCCTCGGGATCGCTGCTGCTGTGGGTAAGATTGTCCTCGATGGTCAGGGCAAAATCGCCGCGGATCGTGCCTGGCGCAGCCTCGATCGGGTTGGTCGCCCCCATCATCGTGCGAATCGCCTTCACGGCCCCTTCGCCGCGAATCGCCATCGCCACAACCGGCCCTGAAGATAAGTAGCTCACAACGCCCTCAAAGAAGCCCTTGCCCCGGTGCTCGCCGTAGTGCTCCTCGACCAGTTCGCGCTTCGCCGTCATGAGCTTCAAGCCCACGACCTTCAGGCTCCGCTGCTCGATACGCTTGGTGATCTCTCCAATTAGGTTGCGCTGGACTCCGCCGGGCTTGATTAAAACGAGTGTGGTTTCCATTCCTAGCTTAAGATTACCGGCTGGACAAGGCCTATTGGACCCAGCGCGCATGTCGCGCGTGTTAAGCTATGAACTCTGTGAGCGTCGCTTCAATCCGCAACCTAACGGTCAAATACGGGAATTTCACCGCGGTAAGCGACTTCTCCGTGGAGGTCGAGGAGGGCTGTACCGGCCTACTCGGTCCAAATGGCGCGGGCAAGACCACCTTTCTGAAGACCCTGCTCGGCTTCATTGAGCCCGCAGCCGGAGGCGGCACAGTCCTCGGCTTCGATTTCATTAAGGAAGGGCGGGCGATACGCCAGAAGCTCGGTTTGATGCCGGAGCAGGACTGCCATATCCCCGGAATGTCCGCCGTCCAGTTCGTGGCCTATGCCGGCGAGCTGGCGGGGATGCCGCCTGATCAGGCGATGCGGCGGGCCCACGAGGTGCTCGAATACTGTGGCCTCGGCGAGGCGCGCTACCGTAACGTAGAGACCTACTCGACTGGCATGAAGCAGAGGATCAAGCTGGCCCAGGCGCTCGTGCATGGTCCGAAGCTGCTCTTGCTCGACGAGCCGACCAACGGCCTCGACCCCGCCGGGCGCGAGGACATGCTCAACTTGATTCAATCGATTTCCCACGGCAAGGGCATCAACGTGGTCATCTGCTCGCACCTTCTGCCCGACATCGAGCGTACCGCCGATCGCGTGATCGTCATGATGCGGGGCACGCTGCGAGCCCATGGCTTGATCAAGGATCTGAGGAAGATCGAAGGCCACCCGGTGGATGTGGAGCTGCGGGAGACCAGCGAAGCCTGGCTGAACGCGATGGTCGCCAAAGGCGCGACGTTCGTCGAGATGCCCTCCCGTGCGACGTACCGTATCCAGCTTCCCGGAGTGGCCGAGGATGCGTCGAAGCTCGCCATGACTGTTGCCAAGGAAACCGGCGCTCAAATTCGAGGTTTCGCCATCGCCCAGCGAACGCTGGAAGATGCATTCTTGGAGGCGGTCAAGTGAATTTGGAATTTGGAGGTTGGAATTTAGAATGTTCCTTGCGAGATCAACGAGTGGCCCAAATTCAAAATTCCAAACTCCAAATTCCAAATTCAGGGGCGCAGCGATGAGTAGTCCGATCGCCGATCTGAGTTATCGCAACTACGATGGACCGCTGCAGCCGCCGATCTCGCGCTGGCTCCCGATCGCCAAGATGTCCATCCGCGCCGCATTTAAGAAGAAGAGCTTTTGGGTCCTGACCATGCTTTCCGGCAGCTGGTACGTGATCCTGATGATCATCTTCTACTTCGTCGATCTGCAGGCGAGTGCGATCTCCGGCGCGACGGGGCAAGGGATTCAGAACGCGGACGCGGCCTCCAAGGCGATCTTCGCGCGGGTCGACTGGAACGAGCTGTTCCTCCACGCCTTTTCGAGGGGCCAGCTCTGGTTCTTCTTGCTTGCACTGCTCATCGGAATCGGCCAGATCGCCAACGACAACCGGGCGAATGCCCTGCTGGTCTATCTGAGCAAGCCCTGCACAAAGGTGGATTATTTGATCGGCAAGTGGATGGGGATATTCATCCCGGTCGCCATCGCGACGGCGATCCCGACGTTGTTCTTTTACGCCTACTGTTTCATGAGCTACCGGAGCGTTGGCTTCCTCCACGACCCGTGGCTGATCCTGAAACTCTTCGTGCTCATCCTCGTCCCCGCGTTCTTCCACGCGAGCGTCGCGCTCGGCATCAGTTCGATGTTCAAGCAGGGCCGTCTCGCCGGGGCGACGTACGCGGGCATTTTCTTCTTCTCATACTTCTTCACCACCGCGATGGGGGTGATCCACATGCAGCTCTCGCGTGGGCAGGAAAGCGGCTCGCGCCTGGTTGACAACGCTTACTACTTCTCAGTCGACGGTTTGCAGATCGGGTTGGCGAAGCACATCTTGGGACGAATCGGCGAGCAGCCCTTCCCGGCCGTTGGAATTAGAAACGGCCAGATGGGTGGATTCTTTGCTGTTCCGGCACCCAACGGGTTGCTGATTTCCGCTCTCTACTTTGGCGTTTGCGCGATCTTCCTCTTGATCGCCTACACCAGAGTGAGGGCTGTCGAGGTGGTGGGATGATCCAGCTCGAACGGTGCTCGCGCTGGTATGGCCAGGTTATCGGCCTGAACGACGTCACCTGCACGATCGGCCCCGGGCTTACTGCGCTGCTCGGCATGAACGGCGCGGGCAAGAGCACGATGATGCGACTCATCACCGGCCAGATTCGGCCCACGACGGGCAAGATCGAAGTATTCGGCATGGAGCCGTTTTCGAACTCGCAGGTCTATCGCCGGCTGGGTTACTGCCCGGAGATCGACAACTTCTACGAGCACATGACGGGCCGCCAATTTGTGTACCATCTCGCCCGGCTCGCCGAGTTCACCGGGCCGGATGCGAGCAAGCGCACCGAGGAAGTTCTGGAGATGGTCGGCATGTCCGATCGCGCGGGCCGCAAGATTGCCGGCTACTCGAAGGGCATGCGCCAGCGCATCAAGCTCGCCCAGGCGATGCTTCACAACCCCGAGATCGTCCTCCTCGACGAGCCCCTCAACGGGCTCGATCCGGTGGGGCGACACGAGTACATCCAGCTTCTGCACCAGCTTGCCGAACAGGGCAAGATCATCCTCGTTTCGTCGCACATTCTGTACGAGGTCGAGCAAATGACCTCGGCCCTGCTGTTGCTGCACCGGGGGAGGCTGCTGGCGACGGGCGATCTTATGGTGATTCGCTCCCTTATCGACAAGCACCCCCACCAGATCCGCATCGAGACCTCTGAGCCCCGCAAGGCGGCCTCGCTGCTTGCCGGACTCCCGAACGTGGTCAGCCTAAGCTTTGCACCCGGTGGCGAGGCGCTGCAGATCGAGGTGCGAGACCCGAACGCGTTTTACGATTCCCTTACCGAGATTTCACTGAAAGAGGGCCTTGCGCTGCATGGCCTGAGCAGCCCCGACAACAACCTGGAGTCGGTCTTCAAGTACCTGGTGGAAGCATGATCGAAGCCTATCTTTTCACCAGCTCGCTCAAGGAGTTCCTACGTTTTCGGCGGCTGATTCCGTGGCTCATTTTGGGCTTCGGCGGTATGGGCCTCGCGCTCATTTGGCCGAATCTGAACCCCAACACGACGCCGGTGGATCAATATTCAATTGTCACTTCCACCCTCGTGTTCCACGTGCTCGCTTTGGCAGCCGCCATTTTCACGACGGCGATTATCAGCCAGGAAGTGGAGCAGCGCACGATTGTTTACATCCTAACGAGGCCGGTGCCGCGTTGGAAGCTGCTCTTCATGCGCTACTTGGCGGCCTCCACGGTTGTGGCCCTGGTTGGCGCATTCGGAGCCGTCTTGGTCTCCGTCGGCGTGTACAAGGGCGGATTCCTGTCCAACGAGCTTCTCGTCAAGGACATCATCGCGATGGCCGTCGGCGCATTTTCATATTGCGCCTTATTTCTCTTGGTCTCGCTGCTCATTAACCGGGCGATGATCGTGTGCCTGCTTTTCGCCTTCGGCTGGGAGACGATCGTGCCCAACATGCCGGGCGAGATGTACCGGCTGTCGGTCTACAGCCACGTCATGGCGATCGCCGAGCATCCCACCTCGACGGGCGGCGGAGCCGGCAGCGTCGCGTCCGGTCTATTGAACACCAACGCGATCAGCGCCGGCACCGCCTACGCGACGATGTTTGTGATGTCGGCGATCCTGCTCGCGATCAGTGCGGTTTGGTTCACGACCTTCGAGTACGTCCCGCGCGAAGACGCGGAGTAGGCGGGGTCATCCTGGAACTGCGCGAGGAACGAGCGCAAGTGAAAGAATCTGATTCTGGGGCACCTTGTTTGTCTGCATTGGGCTACTACAGATAGATCCTTCCAGTTCGCCGGCTCACTTCCAGGATGACAAGGGACGGTTGTCATCCTGGAACTGCGCGAGGAACGAGCGCAAGTGAAAAGATCTGACTCTGGGACGTCTTGTTTGTCTGCATCGGGCGACTACTGGAAGATCCTTTCACTTCGCCAGCTCACTTCAAGGATGACAAGTGGCGGCTACTCCGCCGGAGCGATCACGACTCGGCGGTTGGGCTCTTCGCCTTCGCTGTACGTCTGCACGCCCTGATATTCGCTCAGCGACTTATGGATGATGCGGCGCTCAAACGCGGGGAGAGCGTCCAGCACGGCCTCTTCGCCGCGGTTCTTGACCTCGTCGGCAACGCGCGTGGCGAGATGATATAGCGCCTCCTCTCGGCGGCGGCGGTAGTTGTTGCCGTCCAGCGTCGCGCGGATGCCGTTGTTGAACTTGCGTCCGGCCATGATATTGACGAGATACTGAGTCGCGTTTAGCACTTCACCGTGCTTGCCGACCAAGTGCGCCACATCCCGCCCGTCGAGCTCGATGCTGACGTACCGGCCCTGAGCGTTCGTGCTCTTGATATTGACCTCAAGGCTCGCGCTGTCGAGCAGATCCCTGACGAGAGCGGAGAGCTGATCGGCGTCGGCCTGGGTCGCGCTGACCATTCCCTCGCCTTCATCCTCGGACCCTGGCGCGGGAGCGGCCTCGGCGGTGGCGGGCTTGGCCCGACCCCGTCGTGGTTTCTCAGCCTTAGCTTCTTCGGGAGGCGCCTCGTCGACCGACATTTGAACGGCAGCCATGGGCTCGGGCTCTGCCGCCTTGTTGTCTTTGGCCGGCTTGGCGGGTTTCTCAGCTTTGGCAGGCTTCTCGGCTTTGACCGGCTTAGCTTTCGCCTCGACGACGTCGGCGCGGATTCGCACGTTGCTCTTGCCGAAGAGCCCCTTCGTCTCTTCGAGCACGGTCACTTTGATGGCTCCTATCTCGACGCCAAGCTTTTCAGCAGCGGATTTCTTGGCTTCGTCGGCAGACTTGGCAGTAATTTCGATGGTTTGCATGGGTGTCCTGCAACTGGCCGTAAGCGGAAAAATGAGCGGTAAGCCGGGACAGGTTGCGGCAAGAGCTTACCGTCCAATCACCAGGCAGTGCGAAGCTTCTTAGTCGTCATCCTGAGCGAAGAGGCGAGCAGTGCGAGTGCTCGCAGCCGAAGGACCGCGGTTCACACGCCCTGTTGCGGCGGTCCTTCGACTCGCCCGCTGGGCAGCGGCTCTCGCTCAGGATGACGGCGACGCCCTGCTTACTTCCGCTTCTTCGGCTTGTGTTTCGCGGGGGTCCCCGTGCTCTTGGGCAACGCGGACTTGGCGGCCTTGCCATTGCCGTTCGGGTTCGCCGCAGGCATCGGAAACACCCCTCCAGTCGGAGTGTTCACCTTGGTCAGGGGCGGAACCGGGAGGCGGTACGCCCGCAGCGACTGCGCGGTGGCGAGGAGGTTCGTGAACGTCCAGTAGAGCACAAACGCGGCCGGGACCGGGAACGCGCCGGTGAACATGAACACGGTGAACATCAGGCCGATGCCCACGCCCATCAACTTCTGCTGCTTAGCCTGGGTCGGATCGGAGACCGGCATGAGCAGCGTCGAAGTGATCATCGTGATGCCGTAAATCACGATCAGCGTGTAGTCGACAAGGCCGAGATTCGGGGCGAAGAAGCCGTTCGTGGCGGCGCTCGTGCCTCGATTGATCCAGAGGAAGCTCCCTTTCTGGAACTCAAACTGGTAGTGCAGCATGAATTGGTACACGGTGATGAACAGCGGGAACTGAACGAGCGCGGGCAGGCAGCCGGCCATCGGGTTCACGCCGTACTCCTTGTACAGCTTCATCGTCTCTTGCTGGAACTCGGCCTGGTTGGCGACCTGCTTGGTTTTCTTGTCCGTGTACTGCTCGCGGATTTCCTTGATGAGCGGTGCGAGCTGCTGCATCTTGCGACCCCACATCAGCTGGCGCTGGGCCACCGGATATATTATCGTCCTCACGATCAGAGCAAGCAGGAAACAAGCAAACGCGTAGCTGAAGCCCGGACTCTTGCCGGTCAGCCCGACCAGCGCGTCGATAATCTGGTAGCCGGGGAAGACGCCGTAGGTGAGATCGACTTTGTTTCGGCTTGACAGCTCGTCTGTGATGTGGTCGTACAGGGCGTTCGCCGTCGTATCGCGCCACGGAAATCGTTCGGGCTGCAGGAGCGTAGGCGGTACATGGTAGGTCGTCGTCGTCCATAGCGGCTCGGTGCGATGCTTGCGCTCCCACCCGCTGAGGGTGTTGAAGGCGAGGCGCATCACGTTGCTGTCTTTGTGGGCGAGGCCGTACTTGAACTGGGCATCAGCCACGAGCACGGTGCCCTGCATGCGCAAATCCTGAGCCTGCGCCGGAGTGAGCTTCTTCGCCTGCTCTTCGGCGTCGATTTTGCTTTGGAAAGTTCCATTGATCTTTCCGGCGGTGTCGTGCAGGAGGCCCGCATCCGCCCAGTAGAGCGTCCCGTTCGTAAGCGCTCGCTCTTCTCCCGGCTTCGGAACCGGCGGTTCGCCGGCGGCGGGATTAGAGGCATCCCCGAGCACTTGGGCCGAGGTGCGGAGGTCGCCCGGTCCTTGCGGCCGGTTGCACATCAGCATGGTCGCCAAGTAGATGGTTACCATGAGCAGAATCGTCTGCCACATGTTCTGTTTGCCGGGAGGTGCTTTGCTCATTCGAATTTTAGAATTTAGAATTTAGAATTTAGAATTTAGAATTTAGAATTTAGAATTTAGAATTTGGAATTTGGAGTTTGGAGTTTGGAAATTGGAACTTGTAAACGTGAGGTGGGCCGGGGTGGGATTCTAAAATCTAAATTCCAAACTCCAAATTCCAAATTCCAAATTCCAAATTTGTCACGGGACTGGGTCTTCACCGCCCGGATGCCAGGGGCCGCAGCGCATGATTCGTTTCAACCCTAGCCAACTACCTCGCATCAGCCCATACCGTTGCACGGCCTCCAGCGCGTAGTTCGAGCAGCTCGGGGTGAATCGGCACATCGGCGGTTTCCATCGGGTACATCGTTGATATAGGCGGATTAAGAAGACTCCGATGCGCTTGCCCATAGCCCGTTCACTTTGTCGAGAAGAGCGCGCAGCTCCCGTTCGATCTCCGCTGTTTCTACGCTGGCCGCAGCCATTCCGATGATCACAATTAGGTCTAGCGGTCGTTCCGGTTGAAAATCGATCTGTCGGTAGATGGTTTGGAATCGCCGGCGGAGACTGTTGCGCCGGGGCCGATTCCCAAGTTTTCGGGACGTGGCGAAGCCGACTTTTCCGTCTCCCGGCAGTGCGCACACACGGCAACTCTTGCCGCTCGCCCGCTTCCCGGTGCTGAATATCTCTTCGAAGCGGCGCTTGCTGGGGCCTATGCCGAAATTCTCTTGCGGCCCTTAACGCGCCGGCGCTTCAGGACGTTCTGGCCGTCGGTCGTGCGCATGCGGATGCGGAATCCGTGCGTTTTGCTCCGCTTGCGGTTATTGGGCTGAAAAGTTCGCTTCATGGCTCGTCCGTTAACTTATTTTGTTGAACGCGAGATTCTACCTGAAGGCGGCAAGGTCCGAGGTGTTTCAACGCAGAGGCGCGGAGACGCAGAGGACCAGAGGAAGGGGGAAAGAGGAAAGAGAACGGCGTCGCGAAATCAGAATCTTTGGAAGTTCAGAATGACCATCTCAGCGCCAGCGCTATCCAACATAGGTGCCGATCAACACTTTGAGTCGAGGTTCCCCTCCCTTCCCTTTCCTCGTTCCCCTTTCCTCTGCGCCTCTGCGATGAAAAAAACTACCGCGCCGCCCCAGTAGTGAAGAGATCGCGGATGATGTCGTCGATGTCGACCTCCTCGATCGCCACGTCGCTCACGGGCAACTTCTGCAGGACGGCGGAGGTCACGCTGGCGGTCTTATCGCGGGGCACCTCGATCACCGCGATCGTCGGCTCGGTGAGGGTGGCGTTGCCGAATGCTTTGACGTCGGCCTCATCGACTGGCTCGGAGAAGGTCAACCGAAGCCGGCGCGTATCGCTGAAGCGCCGCGCTAAATCAGAGAGCGTGCCCTCGAAGATGACGGCGCCCTGGTCAATGACGACCACCCGCTCGCAAATCTCCTGCACATCCTGCATGTAGTGGCTGGTCAAAATGATCGAGCAGTTGTCCTCGCGGTGGAGCTGCTTCAGAAAGTCGCGGATACGCTTCTGGGATACCACGTCGAGGCCGATCGTCGGCTCGTCGAGAAAGACGACTTGGGGCGAATGGATGAGTGCGGCGACGAGCTCGCACTTCATCCGCTCGCCGAGGCTGAGCTTGCGAACCTGGATGTGAATCTTGTCCGTGAGCTGCAACTCCTCAATGAGAAACTCGGTGCGCTTCTTGAATTTGGCGTCGTCGACCTCGTACAGCTCCTTGAGCACCAAGAAGCTCTCCCACGCCGGCAGGTCCCACCAGAGCTGCATCTTATTGCCCATGACCAGGGAAATCTGGCGCAGCATCTCGGGTCTGCGCTGGCTAGGCGTGTATCCGAGAACCTTCGCCTCGCCGGTGGTGGGATATAGGATGCCACTCAGCATCTTGAGGGCCGTGGTCTTCCCCGCGCCGTTCGGTCCCAAAAAGCCGACGAGTTCGCCTTGCTCGATCGTGAGGTTGATGTTCTTAACCGCCTGCACCTCGACCTTCTCGCGAGTGAATAGGCCCTTGATCGCGCCGGAGACGCCGGGCTGTTTTTTGTGAGACACGTAGGTCTTGCACAGATCGCGCGTCTCGATGGCAGGCATGCGCGGGATCATACCGAAGGTTTGACTCTGAGGGCTGTTTGGCGGTTTAATAGAGCCTCGCGTGGGGATTTAGCTCAGCTGGGAGAGCGCTTCCATGGCATGGAAGAGGTCAGGGGTTCGAGCCCCCTAATCTCCACCAATCTTGATTTTCATCCATATCGATGCGGATTGGTTGCGCGTTTTGGCTGTTGCGTACAATAAATCGAACGGAGAGTTGTACACAACCTGGGCTTGCCATCCACGAAATGGCAGTTCGAGAGCATTGCATGAAGCAGTTCTCGTTTTTCGCCCGGTGAAGCGCATCTGAACCTGAAATGTGCTGTTTTGGCCAGTTCGAGAGTTTGGACAGCCTCATCGTAAGATCGCATTTCTTCAGTCGCAAGTGCTTCCAAAGTTCCTTGAGATGAGTAGATGGCGTTTATTGTAGGCCATCGAAGAAGAACGGCATCTGTC
>JBBREM010000102.1:0-9512 GCA_038202925.1 Fimbriimonadales bacterium
GTTGCTCTTGCCGATTTGATCGCGGTCGCAGTTTTAGACCTGAATCGCGGTGCGGTGGCCTCCTACATTGCCGTCGGCTGGTATCCGAACTAAGTTCATATCACGCACGACGGGAAACGGCTTTTTGTGAGCAACGCGAAAGGCGTCGTTGTGCGACAGGCCAACAGCACCGCGCCGAGAGGCGACCGCCGCGGGATCAACCTGCTCGAGGGGACGGTGATGAGTATTGAAATTGCGTACGCGAGGTCGAACGCAAACGTGCTTACGGAGACGGTCATGCGGAACAACCGGCTCGGCTCCGAGTCTGCCGGATTGCTGAATCCCGGCATCTCGCACGTGATCTACATCATCAAAGAAAACCGAACATACGACAACGTTTTCGGCGATCTGCCCGGAGGCGATCCCAGTCTTTGTCTCTTCCCGCGCGAAGTAACGCCGAACCAGCATGCCCTTGCGGAGCGGTTTGTGTTGCTCGACAACTTCTACTGCGCTGCGGAAGTAAGCGGCGATGGATGGCAATGGTCGACCGCATCGGCAGCAAACGAATACGTTTCGCGCAACGTGGCGGTCAACTACAGCGGTCGCGGTAAGGACTACGACTTTGAAGGCGCGATCAACGGCGGAAGGCCCGAGTTTGACGGCAAGAACGATGTGGGCTCTCCTCCTGGGGGCTTCCTTTGGGATAACGCGCTCCGGCATAGGGTGAGCCTTCGGGACTACGGATTCTTCGTGGGCGAGCCGGCGGAGTTCGGAGCGAAACCGGGAGTCGATACGGACAAAGCAATGATTCCGACCAAGAAGGCGCTACTGCGACAAGTTGATCCCGATTTTCGCGAATACGACCTGGCGTATCCCGACAGCGACTTGAACAAGACGCACGGCGTCGAGGTGCCGGGCGAGATGAAATCGTACGGCGCGAACGGAGCCACCAGCCGGTTCCAAGAATGGAAGGGCCATTTCGACGAATATGTGCGCAACGGATGGATGCCAAAGCTGCAGCTCGTGCGCTTCTGTCGGAATCACACCGCGGGGACGGCGAAGGGTCAGCTCACCCCCCGCGCGATGGTCGCGGATAACGACTACGCGGTCGGGCAATTGGTCGAGGCGATCAGCAAGAGCCGGTTCTGGAAGGATACGATGATCTGCATTCTCGAGGACGACGCGCAGGGCGGCATCGATCATGTGGATACCCACCGCTCTCCGGCCCTGGTGATCAGCCCATATGTTGTGAAGGGCACGCGCGATAGCCGCTTCTACAACACCTGCGGGATGCTGCGCACCATCGAACTGTTGCTTGGGTTGCCGCCCATGAACGGCTACGACGCGGTCGCCGATCCTCTTGCGGTGTTCGGGAGGAAGGCAGCGAATATCGATCCCTTCACCGCGATCCTGATCGACAAATCGATTGCCGGGCAGATCAACGGCGCGAACGCCTATCGGTCGGCAGACAGCGAGAAGATGAGCCGTTTCGGCGAAGACTCGGCAGTCGATTTGGATCTGAACGACATCCTTTGGCGCTCGATCAAAAAGCGGCCGTTGCCCGCTCGCGGCAGGTTAGAGCGATAGTACGGCGTCGGTAGAGACGACCGCCGCCAGGACTCGCTGCGAGAAGCCATTGACTTAAGTGGCGGCTCGATCGCGATGAGATCGTCCACCCCCGACGTCCAGCTGCTGCGCGTGAACCAGCTCAAGCCGGACGACCTCTTCGCGATCGCCGTCGCAGCGGGGGTGGAGTGAAGAGCGACGGGAGTAGTTCCTTGAGAAGGCTGGTCAGAGGTCATTCGCAGTGCCGTCGAGCCTCGAATTAGGGAGGTCACCTAGAAGCGGTTTTGCCCTTGCCGATTCTTGTGCAGGGCTCGCTGATTGTTTCCGCGCTAAAATGTTTATGCAATGTCTGACCGTCTGCAAAACGTGGAAAAGGCGATAAGGGAGTTGAACCCTGTCGAGCTTCGGGAGTTCGCAACGTGGTTCATGGACTACGACCAGACGGTATGGGAACGCGAGATCGAAGAAGACGCGAAGGCTGGCCGACTCGATTTCCTCCGCGCAGAGGCCCGTTCTGAGCGTAATTCCGCCAAGCTGAAAGATCTGTGAGGCCGGCCAAGCGTCATCGGGCTACGCGTCGTTTTTGGAAATCGTTTGGAGTCTTGCCGAGCGAGGTTCAGAGCCTGGCCAAATCAAGCTTCAAGACATTGCTTGATAATCCAAGTCACCCGGCGCTTCGGTTTAAGAAAGCTGGCGAAATCTGGTCTGCTAGGGTCGGTTTGCATCATCGAGCGCTGGCAGAAGAGGATGAGGCGGGATTCGTATGGCTCTGGATTGGCACTCATGCCGAATACGATCAGCTTCTGCGACGCAAGTGATCTGGCATGAATTGATGGTCGGGGCGACAGGATTCGAACCTGCGACCCCCTGCTCCCAAAGCAGGTGCGCTACCAAACTGCGCCACGCCCCGACGAGGCGCGAGTTTACCGGAGTGGGCTACGTTCGCTTGGCGCTGCTTGACTTCGTGCCGATGATGAAGACGCCGATCGGCTCGCCGATCTTGACCGGCTTCATCTTGTAGCCCTTGTCGGCGAACCACTCTTCCTGGCCGTGATGGCACCCGATGCAACTCTGGTCGTCCGCTGTGACCTTGACAACGCGATAGGTCCAGCCCTTGCCGGCTACGGCTTCGGACGGATTGGTCGAGGCCCAGCCTTTCGCGGCTACCGACTCGAGTTCGTTTGCGGCGGGGGCATCTGGGGTTCGCTGGCGGATGTAGGCGGGTCCTTTCATGCGAGCGGGCAATCCCAGCCCTTGGTCGAATATGCCAGCGGTGTAGATCGCCACCGGCACCTCCGAGTCGCGAAGCGTCGCGATCATGGCGCGCTCTGCGTCGTTCTCCGGATGCATCGTCTGCTTGAACTGCGCCCCCGGCCACCACACGTTCGGCGCGACCTGAAATTCGTAGTTGCCATCCCGCTGGCGGGACCTGGCCATTTCTCCCTCATCGTCGTACATCCACGCCTCGCCTTTCTTCGGCATACGGTTCGCGACCACTGAATCGTGCATCCGAGCCCCAAATCGCACGACTCGCTCGAAGCCAAAGCTCACGTTGTTCCGGTCGTGGAAACGGCGCTGAAGCTGGTTCTCGAGGGTATCCAAGGCCATCAACACCTTGCCCTTGGCCGGCTTCTTTGAGCCTGAGTCAGAAAACGCCCCAAGTGTGACGGCGGTTGCGAGAACGCCACAGAGTCCGATGGCCGAGGTGATCGACAGAGTTGTTGGCTTCATGATCTTGTAACTCCGTAACGTCTGGCGACCACCATCGGTTTCGCAGATGTTTTAGCGCAGTGCGGGTGAATTCATGGGCTCGCCACGCTCGGACCATTTCCAGGTGGCGTCGTTCTCGATCCCGGTCTCCTTCGCGGCGGTCTCAAATCGTCCGTTGGGCTCAAACAGCCGGTGATAATCGCCCTCGCTTCGATAGCCGATGATCGCGAGGACTCCGCCATCCTCGGTTCGCAGGTTGTGGAAGAACTCCACCTCTGGCCAGCCGGTGACAATTTCCACCATCCGCGTGCCCTTCTCTTCGATAACGTCCTCGTGCCCGGGGACGACTTCCCATTTAGAAACCACGATATACATGCACCAATAGTACAACTGTTTTTGCCGGGTATGGGCTTATAATCGAGACGCAATTCGCGAGCCGATGACCTACCAGGAAGCCCTCGACTACGTCGCCTCGCTCGCTCCGCGCGGTTGGCGGCTGGGCCTCGATCGCATGCGCGAGTTTGCACACCGGGCCGGCCTCGACGATGCGCTCGGATCGCCGGGAGGGCCGCAGTTCATCCACATCGCAGGGACGAACGGCAAGGGCAGCACTGCGGCGTATGTGCAGAGCATTCTGCACGAGAGCGGGTACCGCGTGGGATCCTTCTTCAGCCCCTACGTCTACGACCCCCGCGAGCGCATCCAGCTTGGGCGGGAATACATACCCGAGGGCATCTTCGCCGGGCTGGCGACGATGCTGGAGCCACTTGCCGAAGAGTTCACCGAGACGGAGTTCGGCGGCATTAGCGAGTTCGAATTCAAAGCGGCGATGGGCTTCATGTTTTACAAGCGGCTGCAGTGCGAGTGGGTTGCGCTGGAGGTGGGCCTCGGCGGACGCCTGGATGCGACGAATATCGTGACGCCGCAGTGCAGCGTCATCACCAGCATCGGGCTTGATCACACGAACGTGCTGGGGACGACGCTCGAGGAGATCGCATTCGAGAAGGCGGGGGTGATCAAGCCGGGAGTTCCGCTTGTCGTGGGCGAGGTGCCGCAAGTCGCCGCTGAGGTTATCGAACGCGAGGCTACGAAGCAGGAAGCGGAGGTGTGGCGCTATGGGCGAGAGATCCAGGCCGCGCTGGACGCCAAGGACGGCTCGACCGTCGTCACGACGCCGCACGGCCGGCACGGGGGCCTCATGCCAGGCATCCCAGGCTCGATGCAGAGTCACAATATGGTGTTGGCTGTCGCCGCGTGCGATGCCGCCCGCGCGACCCGAACTTTGAAGGGCCTTCAGCGCGGAACCGAATTGGCTCGCATCCCTGGGCGATTTGAAGTGAGACAAGCCGCGGGGAAGACGGTGATCCTGGATGGAGCGCACAATTCCGATGCGGCCAAGGTCTTGGTGGAATCGTTGCAGATGCACGTGTGGTCCAATCCGGCCGCCGTTGCTGATGTGAAGCGGAGAGTCCTGTTAGTAACGGGCATGGTCGCCGGGCACGATCCTGCCCACTTCTATCGCGATCTCGCTCCGATCGTGGACGAGGCCCTCGTTGTGCCGATCGATTTCCATCGCGGATTGCCGCCGGCTGAAGTCGCGCTGGCCCTTCAGCCTTTCATCCTTGCCATCCGAACCTATGTGAGCGTTGAGGAGGGGGTTGCAGCGGCGCTTGGTGAGGCGGGACCGGATGACATCGTCCTCATCACGGGCTCGTTCTACCTGCTTGGCGAGGTTGACAAAGTTCTCAAGAAGCTGGACCCGTGAGCCAGGTCCTTACCGTCTCCGTGATCTCCGCAAAGACTTCCGAATCCTTGCGCCCGGATTCTCGCCGGACGTGATAGCTGTGGTCGGCGTGCTCCAGCCAGTGCATGATCCACGCCTTGGCATCGCAACGCTTGAGCACCTCCTCCATCAAGGCAGGCGTGCAGAGCTCGTCTTGCGTTCCGTTAAAGCAGAGGGTAGGCATGTGGATATTCGGCAAGTGCGCGTCGCGCAGCTTTTCAGGCTTGCCGGCGGGATGGAGGGGGTAGGCGAAAAGCAGAAGCGCGTCCGCGTTCGCCCCTTCGGCGGCGAGCATCGAGGCGGCGCGGCCGCCCATCGAATGGCCGCCGATGATCAGCCGCGCGGGGTTTAGCACTTCGCGGACGGAATCGGCGACTTCCGCGTAGGTCTCCATCAGGACGGGCATCCGGTCGGGCAAGCCCCGGCCCAGTTCCTTGTACAGGAAGTTGAACCTTACGACCGATGCGCCGGCGGCTTGGATAGCATCGCGCAGGCTAAGCACCGTCTTCTGGTTCATGTTTCCGCCTGCGCCGTGGGCGAGCATCACCGTCGCCTTAGGGTCATCGACCCCGTCGTGCGCAATCGTAACTCCAGCGGCGGACCATTCCATCGCGTTACCGCCGCTTGCCCCGTTTCAGCATCCGCTGCTGCATCTTTGACATCTGTTTCATCCCGCGCCGCATCTCGTAGAGCTGGCTTATGAGCTTGTTGACCTCTTCCACGCTCGTGCCGGAACCTCGCGCCATGCGCTTGCGGCGGGAGCCGTTGATAATGTCAGGGTTCGTGCGCTCGCGAGGGGTCATTGAGAGAATAATCGCCTCGATGCGGTTGACCTGCTTATCGTTAACCTGATTTAACGCT
This sequence comes from Fimbriimonadales bacterium, assembly GCA_038202925.1. Lineage (GTDB taxonomy): Bacteria > Armatimonadota > Fimbriimonadia > Fimbriimonadales > Fimbriimonadaceae > JAEVZK01. The sequence goes on from JBBREM010000102.1 coordinate 5,900, forward strand.
TCCTCCGGAATTTGGCTGGCGAGGCCGGGGATCATTTTCACCAGCTTCTGGAAGTTGCCGCCCGACATCTTGCGCATCATGCTGAATTGCGAGAGCATGTCGTTGAAGTCGAGTGAACCGCCCGCAACCTTGGCCTCCAGCGCCCTTGCCTGCTCCTTGTCCACCGAGGCTTCGGCCTGTTCGATAAGGCCCATGACGTCGCCGAAACCGAGGATCCGCTCCGCCATCCGGTTTGGATAGAAGAGATCGAGGGCCTCTACCTGCTCACCGACGCCGATGAAGCGCACCGGAACGCCGGTCGCGGCGCGCACGCTCAGGACCGCGCCACCGCGCGTGTCGCCATCGAGTTTGGTAAAGATCGCGCCAGAAACCTGCACTTTTTCGTGAAATGCGTTCGCGACGTTCACCGCTTCCTGACCGGTGGTTGAATCGAGGACGAGGAAAACCTCTTGCGGCTTCGCCGACTGGGAGACCTGATGCAGCTCGTTCATCAGGTCCTCGTCGATCGTCAGCCGTCCGGCGGTGTCGACGATGAGCGTATCGAGCAGCAGATGTTTGCAGCGCTCCAATGCCTCGCGGGCGATTTGTGGTGGTTTTGTGCCGTCCGTCTTGGCGTAAACCGGCACATCCACTTGCTCACCGAGCACCTGAAGCTGGGTGATGGCGGCGGGGCGCTGGGTATCGCAGGCGGCCATCATCGGCTTCTTGCCCTGCTTCTTGAGCCACAGGGCGAGCTTTGCGCAGGTGGTCGTCTTACCGGAACCCTGCAGACCGCACATTAGGATTACGGTGGGGGGCTGGGAGCCCCAATTGAACGGCGTGGGCTCGTTGCCCAAAACGTCGACCAGCTCGTCGCGCACGATCCTCAGAATCGTCTGATCGGCAGTCAGGCTGCCAAACACTTCCTCGCCGACGGACTTTTCCCGGATCGAGGCGATGATCTGCTTCGCTACGGCGAAGTTGACATCGGCCTCGAGAAGGGCCACCCGAACCTCGCGAAGCATCTCATTGACATCATCCTCATTAAGGCGCCCCTTGCGGCGCAGGTTGGAGAAGATGCCTGAAAGGCGTCGGGTCAGGGTGTCGAGCATTCGAGGCGGAGTTTACTTCGCCCAGCGGCGTGAGAACGTCGCTAGCTGGCAACGCAGGCCTCCTGCGGCAGGATGCCGCAGACGCTCTCCGGCAAGATGCCGGAGCCACCCTCTCGTGAATTGCTCGGACGAACGCAAGTGTTAAAGTATCACGGCTGAAACGTGGCACTTATCTAGGCCGTTTGGATGTTTGAATGAACACACGGCAATAAAATTGCCGTCGAACCTGATGAAATCGCGCTTCCTGGCAATGATGAAGGGTAGGACGCGAGGTTATTGGAAAAATGGCGAACTGCCACTGCTGTCAGAACGGGCAATCATCAAAGAGCGTTTATCCGGCGCTCGCAATCGCGGCGCTTGCCGGCGTTGCGTTCACTTACTTCCTCACCCGCAAGGGTACGAAGACCGCCGACGAGGCGCCTCCTCTCGAGAAGGTCATCAACATCTGCAACTCGGCTGCGGACAAGTTGGAAGCGCTCACGTCGCTCGCCAGCTAACTCCTTAGTCGACAAGAGGGGCCGTCTCGCCGCTCGGCGAGATGGCCCCCTTTTTTCGCCGATACAACGCTGAGAGGAGCCCGCCCAGTGTCATGATGCCAGTGCCGAGCCAGACCAGGACTGTCATCGGTTTGTAAAAAAGCTGCACAGGGTACAGGATCTTCGTGTAAGGAAGCTGCAGCCGGATCGAGCGGTCGGCGGCGTTCATCCCTTCGATGGTCGCGTAAAACGAGGGAGTCGCGGGCGTAAGTGATGGCCCGTCGCTAACCCCGAAAACCGGCTCGCAGAAATACGCTTGACCGTTCTCGACGATCTTCAGTTTCGCGCCAAACTTGGTGCCGGCCTGTCCCGGCTTGCCGTGGGTGGTTGGCTCGATATAAGTGACCGAGACCACGCCTTCGGTGTGCGTCTCGCCCGGCTTCATTTGGATCGCATCGGGCCAGAAGGTGAATTGCGGCGCGCCGAGATTGAGATACAAATCATGGCTTAGCGCGTGCTCGATGTGGGGCCAGGTGAAAGCGCTGTTTTGTCCGTTGGTCAACGTGAAGAAGAACCCCGGCCGCGCGGTAAACCTGGTCCCGTCAGCAGCGGTGACTTCGAAGAGAACCTTGTTGTCGCGATCCTTGTCCGGATTCGACGTCATGCCCTTGTACTCGACGGTGTAGCCCAGTCCATGCGCGGGCGAGCCGTCGACGATGTACATGTCCTGCTTCAGCTCGAGACCTCTTGATAGGATCAGGCCGGCAAGAGCTGTGGCGAGGCCGACGTGGGCAAGAAAGCCGCCGATCCCCATCTTCGATTTGCCAAAGCTCTCAATAAGCCGCCACGTGTTGGCGACGATGGAGAGCAGGGCGAGGGAAAAGAGGAAGAGCACCCACGGCATGCGCGGGACGGAGAAACCGCCGGGCATTTCGATCCGCATTGTGGGATCGGCGTGGGCGCTCCAGTCCGAAAGCCGAAACAGGATGAGGGTGATGCCGAGCAGGCCGAGCGTGAGGCCGATAACGTTGGCAAACCGGTTCAGAAATTCCTTGGGCGGCATCTTGCGCCAGCTTAGAAACGGTCCGGTCGCCGCGAGCAGCATGATCGGGGCGAAGAACCAGAACACGACCTGGTGGTATAGCGGCTCCTCCACGACCTTGGCGGTGCGCCCGAAGAGGCCGAGAAAGAAGGGAATGCTCATCCCGATAGCAATCGCGATGGCAAGGCCGCTGATAAACATCACTCCGCCCTGGTAGGCGGTTTCCCGGTCGAGGGTGCTCTTCTGCACGGGCTTGTCGAGCGTTCTGCCGAGCTTGCGTCCGCGCGTCGCCCAAAGCATGATGAAGAAGCCGGTGGCGAGGACAAAAAACCCGAAGAGAATCCACAGCGCAATGTTGTTCATCTCCGCGAAGCTGTGCACGCTGAACTTGGATAGGTAGCCGGACCGCGTCAGGAAGGTGCCGTAAACGAACGTGAGGAAGGGGAGCGCGCCGAGGAGTGTATTCGTGGCAGTCCATCGGGTGCGTGTCGTCTGCACGATGATCCCGTGGACGAACGCGGCGGTGAAAAGCCATGGCACGAAGCTGACGTTTTCGACCGGATCCCAAGCCCAAAACCCGCCCCAACCCTGCGTTTCGTAGGCCCACAGCCCTCCCATGACGAGGCCGAGACCGAGGATCGCGAGCGATGTCAGGGCCCACGGGCGAACGTGCGCCACCCACGCCTTCACGTCGCCGGTGAGGATCGCGCTCACTGCGTAGGCAAACATCACGGTCAACGAGCCGAAGCCGGCGAAGATCGTCGGAGGATGGATGACGACCCAGTAGTTCTGCAGCGAAGGGGTGAGCCCGGCGCCATCGGTTGGCACGCGGACTATGCCCTGATAGACTGCATCTTTGAACAGATTGAACGGCGTCTCGTAAGCCAGAATCCCGCACAGCGAGGCGAGGAAGACCGAGGCGATGACGGAAAACCAGCGCTGATACTTGCCGGCTCCGAACAGCGCGAGTAGGCAGAACAACGCCGACGTGCACGCCCACAGTA
>JBBREM010000103.1:0-9491 GCA_038202925.1 Fimbriimonadales bacterium
CAGGCGTGACCGGACTCGTCCTAACCAAGATCGACGGCACCTCCCGCGGCGGCGCGCTGATCGGCGTCTATGACCGCCTAAAAATCCCCATCAAGCTCATCGGGACCGGGGAAAAGGTGGGCGACCTCAAAGACTTCAAAGCCAAGGACTTCGCCGAAGCGTTGTTCGAGTAGCACGGGCGGCCCGCTCGTGAGTAGGATGGGCATCCTGCCCATCAACCCAGGCGTACCGCGCGCTTGGACCCCCGCCGCCACTGCGCCCACGCAAGCCATAACAGCAGCGGCACGATGATCGCATCATCGAGCCAGCCGATCAGCGGAATCACGTCCGGGATGAGGTCGATGGGGGAAGCGCCGTACAGCAGCGCGAGAAACAGGGAGAACAGTGCGCCAAAACGTCTCATGCTCTATCAGACGCCGCTCGAAATACAGACCCAGGACCCTTTGGAGTGCGGGAGCTTGCCCGCGCTTTCCTGGTGTGAAATTGACTCACGCAAACTGCGGAGGAAAGAGTCTTTGCGTTCTCTGCGCCTCTGCGAAATCAAACCCCACTGGCCAAGGCTGCGCCGGGCGAGGCTGCTTCTGCCTGCTCCTCTCCCTCCGCCTTCTGCTCCTTGATCTCCTTCTTCTCCACCCGGTCGTATTCTTCCTTCACCTTCGAAGGGATCAGCACCATCGCCAGGGCGATGAGCGAAGGCACGAGCGCCGCCTCATCTAGCACATCCATCCTAAGCGCCTGCGGCCTCAGCTTCTTGGGCGCTACCGTGAAAAAGATCCCCGCATAGACAAGTAGCCGCACCACGCCGGGCGTGCGCGGGTCCTGCGCCATACGCCAGTAGCGCATGAAGGCCTTGAGCGGAATGATCCATTTCATCGCTTGTATGACAACCTGACATGTGCCGATGTTGCAGGTGTAAGCTCCCCCTATGGTGGCAACCGGTCTCGAGAGTCTCGTCCGATCAAGCTTTGTCCAACTGAAGGGCAAAACAATCGGCGTGCTCTGCAATCAGGCCTCGATCGACGGCGATCTCGATCACATCCTCGACCTGCTCAAGCCCCTCCACGGCAGCCATCTAAAAATCGGAGCCATCTTCGGCCCCCAGCATGGGCTCTTCGGCCACACCCAAGACAACATGATCGAGTGGGAAGGCGGTAGCCGCCAAGGCGTCCCCCTTTATTCCCTCTACGGCGAGCACCGGGAGCCGACGGACGAGATGCTGGCCGGGCTCGATCTTCTCGTTATCGATCTGCAGGATGTCGGCGCTCGCTACTACACTTTCATCTGGACCCTGGCGCTTTGCCTGAAAGCCTGCGAACGCAAGGGCGTCCCCGTCCTTGTGCTGGATCGACCGAACCCAATCGGCGGCACCATCGAGGGACCCCTCATGGAGTCCGATTTCGCGTCTTTCGTAGGCCTCTGTCCCCTTCCGGCGAGGCACGGCATGACGATCGGCGAGATTGCCCTTCACTTCCAAGACCGCTACTTTCCCAAGGTGGTGCTTGAAGTCGAAGCGCTCACGGGATGGTCACGAGACATGCATTTCAAAGACACCGGCCTGCCATGGGCAATGCCCTCTCCCAACATGCCCAGCCCCGCGACGGCGCTCGTCTATCCCGGGTGCTGCCTGCTCGAAGGGACGAATCTCAGCGAGGGACGAGGCACCACGCGCCCGTTCGAGATTGTCGGCGCTCCATGGCTTGACAGCACTTACGCCCAAGCTCTGAATGACCTGCAACTGCCAGCCGTCAATTTCCGTCCCATCGAGTTCCAGCCGACCTTTCAAAAGCACGCCGGTCAGATCTGTGGCGGCTGCTTCATTCATGTGCTGGACCGAAGCGCGTTCGAACCCGTTCTGACCGGTTTCGCACTTATGCGCGAGGCCAAGCTCCTCGCCCCCAGTCAGTTTGGATGGAAGTTGCCGCCCTACGAATACGAGTTCAAGAAGCGCCCGATCGACATCCTCGCGGGGAACTCGTGGTTAGCTTCGGCGGTGGAAGAAAGCCATCCCATCGAAAATGTCCGAACGAGAATGCACGGGGAGCTTGATGGCTGGTTGCCGCGCACCCGCAACAATTAATTAAGTGCCAGAAAACGCATTTCTTGCGGTCAATTCAGCAGACCCGTGTTAACCTGAATTTGACAATCAGGGATTACACTCTCTTTGCATACATATCTGGCCGCCCTGACAAAGCTGTCGGCCGGGAGCACTTATATGAAAAAGGCATTCACACTTATTGAGCTGCTCGTGGTTATCGCGATCATCGCCATACTCGCAGCAATCCTGTTTCCGGTCTTCGCCCAGGCGAAGGTCGCGGCCAAGAAAACGACCGCGATCAGCAACCAAAAGCAGATCAGCCTCAGCCTGCTGCTTTACATGGGCGACAACGACGATTATTATCCACGGCAGGATACGTGCGTGGACAAGAGCTCGCTCAACCCAGCGCTAAACGTCAAACCGTTCAGCAACCCTGGCGCTGGCTGCACATCCACCGCATTCTATTACCGCGTCAACCACTTTTCTTGGCAGAAATATCTGGTGCCTTACACCAAGAACATCGACCTTTTCTCCCACCCATTGCGAGAGAAGGATCCTGCCAACTGGAACAACAATGGCCAGATTTCTGGTGAGTTCGCATTGAACCTGGGCTTCACAGGCGCGTTAGATACTAATGCGGGTGGCAACCTCGCTAAAGCCTTTGGCAATCGTATGCCGTTTACCGGCGGCAGCCAGGGCGGTATCCCGGACGTCGCCCAGGCGGGAATTCTGATGGAATATCCGGTTGGCAATCTCTCCGTCATGCCGACGATGACCGACGACACCCAGCCGAGCACCTCCGCCCTCACCGCTTATCCAGTGGCCGTTCGCGAATATTGGCGATACAAGATCATGCGGGGCAGCGTTGCCGACTGTGTGGCCGGCACGAATGGAACCGTGCCTGACAACACGAAGGTGGCCTCCGGCGGCATCATCATCGGCCACGCCGATGGCCATGCGAAGTTCTTGAGCGCGGCGGCGTTCCTGTCCAAGACGCCGACCAAGGCTGAAATCTTCAACGGGGGGACCTACAGCTTCGGCAACGACTGCTCGAACTTCTCCGGCAACCTCGGATTTACGACAATCAATACGAAGATTGTCTATCCGCTGTGGGGCTTTGACGGATCGTGAAGACTGTAATTGCCCTAGCCGCCGTTTGCTTGGCGATCTGCGGCTGCGACAGCAAGTCGGACGTGACTGCAAGCGACACAGCGGCGGTTCGAGCCGGGTTTTCGCAGGACAAATACGAAGCTGCCATGAAGGCGGCTGGCAAAGGCGCTGAACTCGAGAAGGAAAAGGCCGCAGCCGCAAAGCGTGGCGACGGGCAATAACTTCCACCTCGAACACCATGCCGTCCGTTTCCTACCTGGGAAACGGGCGGTTTCTTCGTATTGATATAATCACGGCGTAGTGAAGCTCGTCGTCTGCATCGCGCACAACCGGGATAAGAGCAAAGTCGCCGATGAGCTCATCAAGGCGGGCTTCAAAAGCACGATCATCGGTTCCACCGGCGGGTTCTTGCGCGAAGGCAACACCACGTTCCTCATCGGGGTCGAAGACAGAGACATCGAGACGCTGAAAGCGCTGATCAACGAAAACTGCCAAGCGCGCGAGCAGATGGTGAACGTCATCCCCTACGAAACCGCGCAGCCCGGCGCATTCGTGCCCACGCCCGTCAAGGTTCCCGTCGGCGGAGCGGTACTCTTCGTGCTCGACGTTGAGCAATTCCACCGTTTCTGATCTCGCATCCCTCGAAGGGTTGACCGGCGCCAAGTCGCTCGTGCTGAGCCTCGTCAATACGGCGGGAGCCGGGCAGGCTGTACTGTTTTACGGCATGGACGGCTCGGGAAAAACCCAGCTCGCCCGCATTCTCGCCAAAGCCTATCTCTGCACCAAACCCACATCCGACGGTGCTTGCGGCGAGTGCCAATCCTGCGGCGCTTTCGAGCGGGGACGAAACGCGGACCTTCTCAATATTTATCCAGCCCCCCCAAGCCGAATTACCCGGCTTGCCGCGATTTATCCGGTTAAGAATCCTCAGCCGCCAGATATTGAGTTTTATCCCCTTTCAGCTCAAACTTTCCTGCGTACGCCTCCGCTCGCTTCCAAGTCGAAAGTCGTAATCATTCACGATGCCGACCGAATGAACAACGACGCCGCTAATGCCGTTCTGAAAACGCTTGAGGAGCCGCCAGATTTTGTGCGCTTCATCCTAACCACCGAAGCCGTGGGCTCGATCATTCCGACGGTGCTGTCGCGTTGCATCGCGGTCGCCTGCGAAGTGCCCGAGAAACTCGACGGCGGTCCCGCATGGGCATCGGCCCTTAGCGGAAATGCCCCAGGCCGAACTAGGCAGCTAAACGATTCTGAAGCGGCTTACCGTCCCATCTGCGACTTCGCCGCCTCACTGCCCGCCCGGCCTAAGGCCGAAGCCCTGATCGTCAGCGAACAATTCGCCGCGCTCTCAGACAACCTGCAAGAAGCGCTCAAACTCAGCGCCCGGTCCGCGAACGCCGAGGCGCTCGACGTCCTCGCGACCGCCTACGCCAACCTGCCCGAGCACGATCCAAAGGGCCTGCCGCTCATCATCGAAGCCCACCGCCGCATCCTAGGAAACGCCAGCGAGGCCACCACGCTAGACGCCCTCTTCGCGGCTCTTCTGGGCTAGCGGAATCGGTGATCGGCAATCGGTGATCAGATATCAGCAATCGAAGACCAGCAATCGGCAACCGGTTAATCGACACTCGCCACACGACACCCGACACCCGACACCCCAATCGACAATCCCCAATCGGCAATCGGCAATCGGCAATCGGCAAGGTGTGTTAGCATTTGGAAGTGTTTCTCCGAACTGCCGGAACTGAAGAGAAAGGGGCCTGCGTACTAACACCTGATTCTGAGGATTCAGAGATGATCGTTGCGGTCGCGAAGGAGCAAACTACTTTCCTGGCAGCGGACTCCCGCCTGTTCGAGAGCCTCATTCGAAGGACCCACAAGCCTGCCTACAGCCTGGCGTACCGGCTAACCGGCAATGCTGCCGAAGCAGAAGACCTCGTGCAGGAATCCTTCATTCGCGCTTACCGGTTTTTCGGCAAGTACGACCAATCGCTGCCCTTCACCAGTTGGCTCTATCGCATCATGACTAACGCTCACATCGATTCCGTGCGCAGAAAGGGTCGCTTAAAAGTTACGAGCCTCGAGCAAGCCGGAGCTGAAGGAACCAGCACCTGGGAACTTCCCGACACCGAATCCGCGCCAGATAAGCTGATGCTCCAGCAAAGCCTCGACGAGCCCGTTCAAAACGCAGTGGGAGCGATGACCGCCGCGTTCCGAACGGCCGTTCTTCTCGCCGACGTAGAAGGAATGGCTTATGAGGAGATCGCCGAGATTATGAAAACGTCCGTAGGGACGGTTCGATCGAGAATCCACCGAGGCCGAAAGCAGCTCAAGCGGCACCTGCTCAAGCATGCCCCTCAGGGTTACAGGAGCTACAGCGATGAACTGTAACAACATCGAGTCCTTGCTCTCCGCCTATATTGATGAAGAACTCACGGGCCGCGAGATGCTGCGAATTCGGGAGCACGTTGCTCGCTGCGCCTCGTGCCAAGACGAGCTTACGACGATCGAAGCGGTGAAGTGCCTAATGAGCGGTACCAATATCCCCGAGCCAACCCCCGATTTCGAAAATCGCCTCGTCGCCAACGTGCTTGGCGCGGTCATGGAGCGCCCCGCCGCTCGACGATTCAATGTGCTCGCCCTCACCGGCATCGCCGCCGCAAGCATGCTGGCCACCCTCTTGGTTTTGCACGGTCTGCGCGGCCCCGCGCCGGCCGCGCCGATTGCCGAACACCCGGATGACATGGCGTTTCAGGTTGTCCAGCGCGATCGAGCCTTCTCCGCTTCCGCCGATCCGCTCCGCGGCAGCCCCGTCATGATGCCGATTTATGGGCAGCGCTAGAACCATGCGCCTCTGCATCTCCCTGATCGCCGCCGCCTTAGGAATCCTTGCGATGGCACAGACCGCTCCCGAGGCAACAAAAGCTCGCCAGTTTCTCCAACTCGCCATGGGCCGCCGCCCCATCGTCAACGTCCGCGCCATCATCTCCCAGCGATTCCAGGAATCCAACGTGATGCAGCAGGTCAAGGTCGAGATGAGCCGTGACGGCAAGCTGCACCAAACCGTTCTTTCCCCGTTGAGCATGCAGGGCTTCGAATGCGTTGATGACGGCGAGCAGATGATGACCTTTTCGCCCGATGATCGCAGCATTATCGTTCAGGCATCCAACGCAGCCAAAGCCTCGGACGTGAAGTACCGCATGGCCCTGGTCGATCGCAATTACACGCTCAAGATCGAGCGAAGGGATCGAGTCGCCGGCCGCGCCGCTCTCGTCATTGCCGCGACCCCGCGCAACGCCGGCCTTGAAACCCGCTGCTACACGATTGACGAGAAGACCGGGTTCCTCCTACGCCTCGAAACCTGCAAGGGCGAGGATAAGACCATGCACTTCGACACGAAGCTCGTCGAGTATCCGCACGATATCCCCGACGAAGCCTTTGAGATGCACGCGTCGGGAACCCGCAAACAGGTCTACGACACCTGGCAGCAATGCCCGTCGGTAAAGAACGTCGCGCTCAACAATCAGCTCGGATTCGCCCCGATCGTCCCTAAAATGCTGCCATTCGGGTTCGCCATCCAGGAAGTCCAGAGCGACACGCGATCCAAGCTCCCGTCGGTAGCCGTACGCCTCACCGACGGGCTCGCCATCGCGACTGTCTATCAATGGCAGAAGCGCGGCCCGCGAAGCAACAAGGTGCCCGACGGCACCCGCGTGGCGGACGCCGGCTACGTTCGCGTCCTTATCGCGGGCGATGTGCCCGAGGATATCAAGCAGCGCCTCCTCGAGAGCTTCATCAAAGCCGCTGCGAAGAATGGCATCATCGCCCAACCCGGCATTCCAATGAGCAACTCCGAGTTCGAAGTCCTGGAACTAGGTGGTGTGGCTCTGATGTTTTCCTTTGACAAGAACGATGAGAATCAGCAGGTTGTCATCCTGCGCTTCCTCGCGCACGCCTGAGCTTTGCCGACAGAATGTTTCTCGGAGGGCTCGGTGAGCGTCAGATCAATGAGATAGACCGAGAACGTATATGAGCAATTCAGGCAACCTCTTTCGCGGCCCGGCCGTTTGGACGCTTATCGCCGGCGTGGCTATCGGCGCCGGAGCGATGTACTCGACTTTTTCCCCGCGCCCAGGCACCTTGGCGATCACCCAGCCCTACGTGGCGGCACCACATCCCGTGGCGATCACGAAGAGCGGCAGTATGGCCGCCCTCAAGGAGCTTGATTCAGCCTTCGCCACGCTTGCCGACTATGCCGCGCCGGCGGTTGTTAAGATCGTCTCCCAAAGCGGACCCAGCCAGGGCTTGAGCGGCATGGTGCCCGCCCACGGCGGCGAGGGTTCCGGGGTTATCTTCCGCCCCGACGGCTACATCGTCACCAACGACCACGTGGTTGGTGGATTCGACAAGGTAACCGTCCTCCTCCACGATGGTCGCCAACTGGTCGGCAAGGTCACCCGCGCCGAAGACAGCGACATCGCGGTGGTGAAGATCGACGCCAAAAATCTCCCCACTATTCCCTTTGGCGACAGCTCCAAAGTCCGCCCGGGCCAATTCGCGATGGCGATCGGCTCGCCCTTTGGCTTCGAGAGCAGCGTCACCATCGGCCACGTCAGCGCGCTCAACCGCCACAACCAAATTCCCGATCCGATGTCCGGCCTCGTCCGGGTCTACCCCGAGCTGATCCAGACCGATGCCTCGATCAACATGGGCAACTCGGGCGGACCGCTGATCGATGTCGATGGCGAAGTCATCGGCATCAATAGCTCCATTCTGAGCCCGACCGGCGGCGCGGTTGGTGTTGGGTTCGCGATCACCAGCAATCAAGCTCGGCTGATCGCGGAGATGCTCATCGAAAAGGGCAAAGTTACCCGAGCCTTCATGGGAGTCGTGCCCGACAACCTCAAGGATTTTCAGAAGTCGAAACTGAATCTCACGACCGGAGCCCTTGTGAGCGACGTCGCGAGCAACAGTCCCGCCGAGATCGCCGGCATCAAGAAAGACGATGTGATCGTCCGGATTGGCAACATCCAGGTCAACGACCAGATGGACCTCCGCAATTCCATGCTCAAGTACGCGCCTGGGAGCACGATCGATGTCGAGCTAATCCGCGATGGACGGCACAAGACGGTCAACGTGAAGCTCCTGGACGCACCCAAGCATCTGCTCCAGCAGCAATCCACGCCCGTCCAATCGAATCCGCAAACACCCTTCGGCGACAACGGCAAGATGCCGGATGTCGACCAGTTCATGAAGCAGTTCAAGAACCAGATTCCGCAGGGTAACGGCAATCGACAGTTCGGCCCCGCGCGCCTCGGCGTGCAGATCGCGACGATCGACGAGACGTTGCGCAAGCAGTTCCACCTGCCCCCAAGCGCAAAGGGCGCAGTCGTGGTCGCGGTGATGCCCGATTCGGTCGCCGATCACGCGAAGATCGCGCCAGGCGATCTGATCACCCGGATCGGCACCAAGGAGATTGCCAGCGCCGACGATATCAAGAGCGCGATGAAAGGTGTGAACTGGGGCGACCGAGTTCACATCAAGTTCTCCCGCTTCGGCGCCAACTCGGCCTACAACCAGGAGCAGGATCTAACGTTCAAATAGGTCCGAGCCCCCTCCTTCAAAGTGATTCGTCTTTGGGGGAGGGAGATTTCCCTTGCTGCCAAACAAAAAAGAGCCGAGGCCAAGGCCTCGGCTCTTTCACTGTGAATGGGAAGCTTACGCTTCCTTGGCCCCGGACGACTTGTAGGTCGCCTCATTGATAAACTTGAAGAGCTTGGTGCCCTCGTATTGCGCCGTTAGCGCATAACGGGTCTGCTCGCCCGACTTCGTCTTGCGAGTCATCTTCATTTTGCGCACGTCGCCTTCCGGAACGTCAACGTGAGATCGTGTCTTCAGGTTATAAAACTGCATCTGTTACCCTCCAGCCGGCGTAGGTTCACCTACGATCCAGCACTCTCACAGACGAGCATATCACAGTTGTAGATTCAAAGGAACCTGAATTAAATAAACTTCGCCATACATAACTGCAGTTGTGCAAATCTGTTTAAACAGCGCAGCTAGTAGCAAAAAGGTCCCGCAACCTGGAAGAATTTGTTTCCGTGTGGCGTTAGAAATGATAAATATGAAAGTCAAGAATTCCCGCGACCCCCTCGCCCAAGGCACCGTGAGCCGAGACGAAGCCAAAAAATACGAAGAGCATTGCCTCTTGGAACTGCGCAATTCCGGCTACCGAATCACAATGCCCCGCGTTCAAGTGATTCGAGCCCTCGGTGACACCACCAAGGCCCTGAGCGCCTACGCCATCCACGAGAAGATCCTGAGCCTTTCCGGCAAGATC
>JBBREM010000104.1:0-9444 GCA_038202925.1 Fimbriimonadales bacterium
CTATTGCTTCGGAAAGACTTTGCAGGGCTATCTCGATCTTCCCATCGGCCTCATCGACACGTCCTGGGGCGGAACCCCTGCCGAATCATGGACCCCCGCCGGAGCGCTAACGCCGTACCAGGATCTCCGGGCGCTGATCACGAAACCAGCACCCATCCTCACCGGCGCCGGTCGCGAGGTGAAAGGCAAGTTCAAGCCCGAGCAAGCCGCGTCCACCCTCTATAACGGGATGGTCGCGCCGGTCATGCGGTTCGGCTTCCGTGGCGTCATTTGGTATCAAGGCGAGTCGAACGTGGGTCGCGCGACGCAATATAGAACCCTCTTCCCGGCGCTAATCAACGGCTGGCGCATGAGCGCCGAGCGCCAGTTCCCCTTCTTATTCGTCCAGCTCGCCAATTACGGCCGCCGACCCATCGAGCCCGACCGCAGTCCGTGGGCCGAGCTACGAGAGGCGCAGTTGAGCGGCCTAAAGCTGCCTCAGACCGGCATGGCCTCGGCCGTCGATCTCGGCCATGCTACCGACATTCACGCGCCCCCTCGCGACATCTTGGGGTTGCGGCTAGCTTGGACGGCGCTGAATAAGGTCTACGGCAGACGCACGCCCAGCAATGGACCGATGTACAAGCGATACCGAATCGAAGGCTCAGGTGTCCGAGTGGAATTCGACGGCAAACTCAACGGCCTAGTCGCCCGAGGCTTCTCCGGCTTTGAAGTTGCCGGCGCGGACCAGCGATTCTACAAGGCTCAAGCCCGCCTCGATCGAGGAACGGTAATCGTGTCGTCGATGCGCGTCCCCAAGCCGGTCGCGGTCCGCTACGCGTGGGCAGATAACTGCGATGCGACCCTGTACAATTCCGCCGGCTTGCCCGCGGTTCCATTCCGAACCGACAACTGGGACCGCTGAACTCCCTCGGCGGAGCGGCGCGGAGTAACATCCGGATACGCGGCTGTAGCTCAGTGGATAGAGCGCTTCCCTCCGGAGGAAGAAGTCGGGGGTTCGAGTCCCTTCAGCCGCGCCAAGGTGCCTGCTCCCGAGAGTCGGGCAGAAGCCGGGGATCGGAGGTCGGAGGTCGGAGATCAGAGATCAGGGGTCTGAGATCAGATATCACCAATCACTAATCACCGATCACCGCGCCGTCGTCCCTTAGGTCGATGAAAAGCCCCCGGTGATTTTTACAGGGACTGGAACATATCGCCGCACGGACCCGTCCACGCATCAGCGGTTCACCAATGCTTCGGCATGAAAAGTGCGGAAGATAAAAAAAACATTAGGTGTGTCCGCGAAATCGGGCTATCATAATGATTGCCTTAATGCACTCTTTGGAGGCTTCTTAATAATATGAAACGTGCTTTTACGCTCATTGAGCTGCTAGTCGTTATCGCGATCATCGCGATTCTGGCCGCAATTCTCTTCCCGGTCTTCGCCCAGGCGAAGGAAGCGGCGAAGAAAACCAGCGACCTTTCCAACGTCAAGCAGCTCGGCACCGGTTCGCTCATCTACATGGGCGACAACGACGACGGCTTCCCGCTCTATGTGGCTTCGTATTGCACAAGCAACCGAATCCAGAACCCGCTTGATCCCAACGACAAGCCGGGCGGTACGACGGGCATTGGCCGACGGCCGATGTGGCAGGCTCAGATCTATCCTTACGTGAAGAGCTGGGATATGTACTTTGCGCCGGCGGATTCTAAGCCAGCCAACCTCGTGGCTCGCTTCCACAACCTCAGCTATGGCTACAACTACGGCTACCTGAGCAAACTGGAAGTCACCGCCGACCCCAGCGGTTGCGGCATCAACCAGTGGTTCTCCGGCAAGTCCAGCTCGGCGGTTGAGAATTCCTCGAACATCGTAATGTTTGCGGACGGCGGCGGCGTTGCCTTTGGCAATGTCGGTTCCACTCTCGGCAGCATGGTCAACCCTCCGGACGCTTGGCCGAGCACGGAATACTTCTACGGCCCGACGGAAGTTGGGTGGGGATTCCAGTGTCTTGACTACTTCCAGGGCACCAAGTGGCAGGATACCGACGGGTTCGCCGGCCGCTACGCTGGTGGTGGTAACACGACTCAGACCGATTCCAGCGCGAAGTTCCGTAAGGTCAGTGCGCTAGCGATCGGCACCAACTACCTGCCCACGGTTAGCTGCACCTCCACGAAGGTCACCGACAAGGGCAAGTACATGTGGGATCCTCGGGCCTATGGTGCTCCTACCCAGTAACATGATGAAAAAGATCGTTCCCTTTCTGCTTTGTTCGCTAATCGTGCTCTCGACTACATTGCTAGTTGGCTGCTCAGGAACGGACGATGCCGGCAAGCCTGTAGTCGTGCCGCCTAACAACGGTGCGGGCAAGGGCCCAGCGGCACCAGGTAAAAAGGGCGGCATCGAACCGCCCGGAGTCTAGCTTCGGGAAAGGGGCCGGCATCAGCCGGCCCCTTTTTTGTGCGTGCCACATGCCTTCTTGGGCCGACACAAGACTCCTGCTCCGAGCGCTGCCGCCCATGCCCGGCTTGCCCTATCCAGCAAAGGAATCAAACGAGTGGCGGGAATTCCTGACCCGGCTGGACCGGCATATCGCATCTGAGTTGGGAACCCGTAGGAGATCAACGAGGGGACGCGCACGATCAAAAAGTGATAAAGACATTAGCATGACCCGAAAAACCGGGTTATCATTATCATTGCTTTAATATCTCTTAGGAGTCATCTATACAATGAAACGTGCTTTTACACTCATCGAGTTGCTGGTGGTCATCGCCATCATCGCGATCCTCGCAGCTATTCTCTTCCCGGTCTTCGCTCAGGCGAAGGAAGCCGCCAAGGCGACTGCAGTTCTCAGCAATGAGAAGCAGATGGCGCTGGCCCAGCAGATGTACATCGGCGATAACGACGATGTTCTGCCCGCCTACTTCACCAAGCTAGCCGACGTTAAGTCATCCGCTTACAATCGTGACGACATCAATAGCTGGCCCATGACCTTCGATCCATACATCAAGAATGGTCGACCACAGCTCACGGCCGCTCAGATCGCTGCCTCTGGAAGCCCAACCGGATACATTCCTCCCGTAGGCGTTCAGTTCAACCCGACCTGGACGGAAACCAAGTGGGCCGCTGCGGCTAACCAGCCGGATTGCGATGGCGCGGGTGCCATCACGACGGCCAGCGGCTGGTTGCCTGTTCAGCAAGTGCACTCGCACTTCGGTCTTACCCTTCCGTTTGTTTCGGCGTTCTACAATGTGACGGCGGTCTATGCCGGACTGTGGCAGACGACCGACGGAAGCCAGGGGAATCCTGACATGTATTTCGCGGGCAGCTACCTCCCTGGAACGCCGACCAATGGTCGACTGGCCAGGAACTCCACGATGAACGCAGGAGAAATCACTGAGGTTTCTCGCACCGCGCTCATCACGGACGGCTTCACCGGCGTCATCGGAAACGGCGGGTTCGGTACGAGTATTGGCTGCGAAGCAGCTTCGATGTACAAGGGCGGCGGCAATATCGTCTTCTGCGATAGCCACGTCAAGTTCGTCCGAGGCAACAACCAGCGCTACGAGGTGCTGGGAGGCGACGGCCGCTGGTACATGAAGTACTTCACCATCAACAAGTAAGACAATGAGACGAAGAGCCGCCCTTCTCCTCCTCATCTGGACGTTCGGGATGCTGGCTGCAGGTTGCAGCCACGATACTGATCCTCACGATAAGATCAATGCGCCCGACTATTACAACGGCCCGTTGAAGGGAAAGGGCGGTGCTTCCGGTGGCGATGCCACCGGTGGCTAGCTTCTACTTCAGCGTTTGCAAAAACGCGTCTAGGGTCATGGCTCCGAGGTCGCCTTCTTGGCGACTTCGGACTCCTACCGTTCCCTGTTCAACGTCTCGGTCTCCGAGAATCAGCATGAACGGGATTTTTTGCATCTGATTCTCGCGAATCTTTTTGCCCAGCGTCTCCCGCCGGTCGTCAACCGACACGCGCAAAGGCCGCGAGTCGAACCGATGCTCGCGCAATTGACCCGCAACCTCAACCGCCTTGTCGTTGTGCCGATCCGCAATGGGTAGCACCGCGATCTGCACCGGCGACATCCATAACGGGAACGCCCCCGCGTACTGCTCGGTGATGAGCCCGATCATGCGCTCCAGCGAGCCAAACGGCGCACGGTGGATCATCACCGGCCGGTGTGGTTTGCTGTCCTCGCCGATGTATTCGAGCTCGAAACGCTCCGGCAGGTTGTAATCGACCTGCACGGTTCCCATTTGCCACTCGCGTCCAAGCGCGTCCTTGATGATCACATCCAGCTTCGGCCCATAAAACGCCGCATCGCCGACCGAGACGAAGTAGTCGATGCCCATCTTGTTGCACGCTTGCTCGATTGCCTCCGTCGCCAGCTTCCAGTTGTCTTCGTGGCCGACATACTTGTCTCCGGCAGGATCCTTCGTCCCCAGCCGCAGCTTCACGTCCGTGAGGCCCAGCTTGGTCCACACCGTCTTCATCAGGTCCACAACGCCGATAAACTCGTCAAGCAGCTGGTCAGGGCGCACAAACAGATGCGCGTCGTCCTGCGTAAAGCCTCGCGCGCGCAGAATGCCTGTTACTTCCCCGCTCTGCTCGTAGCGATGCACCGTGCCGAACTCGGCGTACCGCACCGGCAGATCGCGGTAGCTGCGCATCTGAGACGCATAGATTTCGATGTGGAACGGGCAGTTCATCGGCTTGAGGATATAGGTCTCCTTCTCCTCATCCTCCATGAACGGAAACATCTTTTCCTTGTAGGTGATGATGTGCCCGCTCTTCTCATAGAGCTTGATGTTCGCGATATGCGGCGTGACGACCGGCTCATAGCCGCGCTTGAGCTGCTCGGTCTTCATAAAGTCGACCAGCACGTCGCGCAGAATCGCGCCTTTGGGCAGCCACAGAGGCAGTCCAGGGCCCACGCGGGGACTGAACATAAATAGTCCAAGCTCCCGGCCCAGGATGCGGTGGTCGCGCTTCTTGGCTTCTTCCAGCATCAGAAGGTGGTGTTCCAGCTCTTCCTTGGTCTCGAAGGCAGTGCCGTAGATGCGGGTGAGCTGCTTGTTCTTGACATCGCCGCGCCAATACGCACCGGCGAGATGCATGAGTTTGAAGTTCTTGATCACCTTCGTCGAATCCACGTGGGGGCCGCGGCAGAGATCGAGGAAGCGGTGCAGTCTCCCTTCCCGATCCGTGCGCTGCTGATCGTACATGGTGATCTTCTCACGCTCTGGAATCGCGTCGAGAAGCTGCAGCTTGTACTCCGCCACATCCTTGCCCATGCCGGGAACGGACTCGTCGAGAATGAGCTTGCGCGCGTCCTCGCGCGAGACTTCGATGCAACTGATGCGCTGATCGAGCTGGGACAGCTCCTTCATGCGCTTCTCGATCTTCTCCAGTTCCTCTTCGCGGAGAGGCTCGGGGAAATCGATGTCGTAGTAGAACCCGTTCTCGATCGGGGGGCCGATACTGAGCTTCGCGCCGGGATACAGCTCGGTCACCGCTTGGGCCAGCAGGTGCGCGGCCGAGTGGCGGAGACGATAAAGATGAGATTGTTCGTAAGCTTCTTGAACCATAAGGCGACCCTCCCATACCAAGGGATTGAATTGTCAGAACTGAGATTATGGCCGATAGTCCCGAGCAGTCCCAGGATCGGCCTACAATGAAGCCCATGAAGCGAGCACTTCCACTAATCTTCGGCGTCGCCCTCGCGGCCGCCGCAATGGCCCAGGGATGGCTTCTCAAATCCCCCTACGAGACCAAAGGCAAGACGACCTGGAAAATGGTTGTCGACGCCAATGTCGACGGCGGTACGCACGTGGCGAAAATGGATTACGTGCTGAACGTTCAGTCCAACGATCCCAAGGCGATCAAGGTCGTCGCCTCCTGGAACCACCTCACCGTCGACGACAACGAAATGAGCGAGGAGAGCAGTTGGGAGGTCGAGCTAGCCCCCAGCGGAGCGATAACCAAGGCGACGGACGGCGAGGAATACGCGCGCATGCTGCTGCCCATGCTCTTCACTTACCCCGGCAAGGAAGTCGAAGCGGGCGCGAAGTGGAGCGAATCGATCAAGACCTCCAAGGACGCCAAGGACATCAAGGTTGACTACGAAGTCTTGGCAAAGGAGAAGGTTGGCGACAAGGACGCGCTCAAAGTCGCCGCGAAATTCAAGGAGGACAAGACCGACGGCATGACCGGCGACGATATATTCTGGGTGGACAAGGACGGCAAAGTTCTCAAGTTCGAGCTGAAGCTCAAGAACTGGATGGTCCCGATGGCCGGAGGCGGCCCTGTCGAGGCCACGATTAAGGCTGATTTGGCGAAGTAGCGATCGGTGATCGGTGATCGGTGATTGGTGATTGGTGATTGGTGATTGGTGATTGGTGATCTCTGATCTCTGATCTCTAGCCTTCAAAAGAGAACAGAGGGAGCATCCCTACTCCGACCTCCGTTTCCACCATCTCCGGGTGACTCTGCTCTCTCACTTATTATACCGTCCGAAATCGCAGTCAGTTACCACTATTTTGCGTGTCGAGGCCAGGAATCTTCGGATAGAACCGCTCGACCTTCGACTCTTTTCGCAACTTTGCCAGGAGCGGGGCGCGGTTTGCGGTCATATACGTCGTGCGCATTTCATTGAATTCGTCCGGCTTAGCCTCATTGCCGCGCACTTCCATCCGGAAGATCTGAATCCCGTTCTCGGTCTGCGCCGGCTTGGTCACCCCGCCCGGCTTAAGCGTTTTCAGCTCGGCCTGCACACTCGTCGGAAATGCTCCCAAATCGCGCCAGCCGAGTAGGCCATTGGACTTGACCAGACGCTGGTCGATGAGGGTCGAGGCGAAGACGTCCTCCCACTTGTCGCCTTTCTTCAATCGGTCGTAGGCGGCTTGCGCCTTGCCGATCGCGGCAGTCAGATCGCTCGCCTGCGCGCTTACCGGTTTGACGATGATCGTCGAGACGCGCACGAGATTCTCCGGCTTGAACGAGCGCTCAACCATTTTGCCAAGCAGCAGCTCAGTGCGAAATCTCAGATACAGCCGTGAAGGCGTGAATCCCTGCTCGAGCAGCGTTGTCTCCAGGGTCTTTCCCGGTGCCACGCGCTTGGCCATCTCTGCCAGCGAGGCGTCAACCGCCGCCTGCACGTCCTTGTCGCTGACATCCACCGCCTGCTTCTGGGCCTCCGACTTCACCACCTGGTAGGTGATCAGGTCCTGCATGGCATCGAACCCCCGCCACTCCCAGAGCAGCGACTCTACTTCACCGGCGGTGATGTCCACTCCATTGACCCGCGCAACCACGGTGGCCACCTGCGGCGGGCTGCTCCGGTACTTAGCCGGCAGATCCCCCGCAGGACCCTGCGCAAGCGCCAGAGCGACGGCGAACATCGGTATGAGAGGCATGACACATCTTAGACGCCCCTGGGCAGCCAATCTTTCATCGCGGCTTGAACAACGTGACGGGGACATTCCTGTCGCCGCTCGGGCAAAGCTCAAGCCGCGGCACGGCCGCCTTCGGAGTGCTGAAGCGCAACTTCAGCCTTTCCCCACCAGTTGACAAATCTGGCTATGGGCCACTTATAGTGGACGAAGTTAGAACGTGCCGCGACCGAGGCAAGTCACGGCAGACGAGAGCGAAAATAAGCGGGCAGTGGGAGGAAGTAAGAAATCAGGTTCACAATCAGTCTGTTTATCCTCGTTTCGGGGTGCGAGACAAGCGGAATTCCCACCAAAACCCATCGTGAAAGCAGTGAATCCACAGATGCAAACTAGCCTGACAAATTCACGTTCCGGCCATGTGAATGAATTGGAAGGCGAAGTGAATGAAAAGGGCTACCGCGGCACGACTTGCGCGGCGACGAGACTGGTGAGGACTCGATCGGCGTTGTAGCCCTCGACTTCGGCCTCCGGGCGCAGTATAACCCGGTGGCGGAGGACGGGGAGGGCGAGTTCCTTGACGTCGTCGGGGATGACGAACTCCCGGCCTCGCAATGCCGCCATGGCTTTGCTGCAGTTCAACAGGGCGATGCCCGCGCGGGGGGAGGCGCCGACGAGCAGGTCGTTCGAAGTCCGGGTCGCCTTGACCATCTCGAGGATGTAGTTGAATACCTTGTCCTCGACGGTGACGCGCTGGACCTCCGCCTGCATCTCAATGAGGGTGTCCAGGTTCACCACCGCCTGAATGCCGGCACTTTCCAGGTCTTGCGGCTTAAACCCGCCATGGTGCCGGCGCAGGACGTCCAGTTCAGCTTCAGACGAGGGGTAATCGACCACGACCTTGAGCAGGAACCGATCCTGCTGCGCCTCGGGCAGCGGGTAGGTGCCCTCGAAGTCGATGGGGTTCTGGGTGGCGAAGACGATGAACGGCGGCGGAAGCGGGTTGGGCTCGCCATCGATGGTAACCCGCCGCTCTTCCATCGCCTCGAGCAACGCGGCCTGCGTCTTGGGGGGAGTTCGGTTGATCTCGTCGGCGAGGAGGATGTTGACGAAAATCGGACCTCGCCGCAGTTTGAAGTCGCCGCTCTTGGCATCGAAAATATTCGTCCCGATCACGTCGCTCGGCATCAGGTCGGGCGTGAACTGAATGCGGCCGTACTGAAGGTCCAGCGCCTTGGCCAGGGACCGAATCAAGAGGGTTTTAGCAACGCCAGGAACGCCTTCGAGCAAGACGTGTCCATTGGCCAGCACGGCAACCAACACGTGCTCGATCGTGCCCTCCTGCCCGGCAATCGCCTTGGCCACTTCGGCCCGAATAGCTAGGGCATGCTGCGCAACCGTCATCGACCGCAGAGCATACCGGGGCAGGGGGGAGCGGAGGTATTGGGTAGGGGTATCGGGCGGTTCGGCGCTGGGCGTATGGCGTGGATGTGAATCAGTGATCAGTGATCTGATATCTGATATCTGATATTCGGCGGCATTCCGAGATAGAAGCTGGGACCTCCGATCCCTGATCCCTATCTCCGATCACGCCTGGGCTAGAGTTTGAATCGCGAGCTTCTGGTCGACCACACCGACGTACCAGTGGCCGCCATCGCGCGGAGGCGACTCGTGCCAGTCGTACAGATAGCCGTTCACCAAGTCGGCGCCCGGGAGCTTAACATCGAGCTTATGGCGCGGGAGCCACACCTCGGACAGCACCGGGTAAAAGTCCGAAGGCATCGGGGGCTGCATCAGCCGGTAGTCGTCCGTGACATCCACCACGATAACCTTCACTAGGTTCAATTTCCAAAGGCATCCTGCCAATTGAGCCATGAAGTTCCTCGCCATTCAGGACGGGGCGACCTCATGTTTCGCCGCTATTTCTTCAGATCGGGGAAATCATGTGAGAGATGGGGCGCAGGATTCGACGCCACCCCCATCCCCAAACCCTTCCCCCTCCGCTGCGCGCAAGGGGAAGGGGCTATTTACCGTGTCATTCCCGCTTCGTCGCGTCCTCGTCGTCGGGA
>JBBREM010000105.1:0-9368 GCA_038202925.1 Fimbriimonadales bacterium
GACATCGAGGATCCGAAGGGCGGTGTGTTTGGCCTGACGAAGGGGCTGAGCGAGGCTTTTCCGAATCAGGTGTTCAACTCGCCGCTGGCGGAGGCGACGATTACCGGCTGCGCGGTGGGCATGGGTGCCTACGGCATGAAGCCGGTGTTCGAGTTGCAGTTCGTTGACTTCTTCCCGCCCGGCTGGAACCAGATCATCTCGAACATGAGCACGCTGCGATGGCGCACGTTCGGCGATTGGAAGTGCCCTTGCGTCATCTACGCACCGTACGGCGCATATCTGCCCGGAGGATCGCTGTGGCACAGCCAGTCGAACGAGGCTTACTTCGCGCACACGCCTGGTTTGCGGGTCGCCATTCCGTCGACGCCCGAGGATGCGGCGGGGCTATTTTGGACGGCGATCAACGCCGACGATCCCTGCTTCATCCTGATCCCCAAGCACATCTTCCGCATGCAGATGGAGGTGGGCGATGTGAAGCCGGTGCCGTTTGGCAAGGCGCGGATCGTGCAGGAAGGCGCGGACGTGACGCTGGCGACCTACGGCAACTGCATCGAGGTCGCTGAAGATGCGGCGAAGCAGTCGGGCGTCTCGGTCGAGATTATCGACCTGCGGTCGATCCACCCCATCGACTACGAGACGCTAACGACGTCGCTGGAGAAGACCGGGCGGCTTGTCGTGGTGCACGAGGATACGAAGACGTGCGGCATCGGGCAGGCGGTCATCGCTGAGATGACGCGGGTGCCGGATCGCTGGAACCTGTTCCTATCGCCCCCGCAGCTCGTCGCTCGCGAGGATGTACACATCGGCTACAACCCGGTGTACGAATACGCGGCGCTGCCGGACGCGGCCCGCGTGCTTGACGCGATTCGAGTCGTTATGGAGTGAGGAAAGGCGTCTCGTCGATCGGAGTTTCTCGGGAAGGGTAGACCCCTCACCCCTGTTCGCAAGCTCACAGTCCCTCTCCCCCGGAGGGGCGAGGGGAATGCTGCGAGGATGCCGACGCTCCCAGCTAGCCCTTAGCTCCCGGTAAGCTTCATCCCTTATGTCCTTCATCGTCGATATTTCCGCTCGCGAGATCCTAGATAGCCGTGGCAACCCGACCATTGAGGTCGATGTGGTGCTGGAAAGCGGCGCATTTGGGCGGGCGGCGGTGCCGAGCGGCGCTTCTACGGGAGCTTTTGAAGCCGTCGAATTGCGTGACGGGAATGCGAAGCGCTACATGGGGCTGGGCGTGCTGAAGGCGGTCGACAATGTGAACGACGTGATCGCGCCGGCGCTGCTCGACCGGGACGCGACCGATCAGACCGCGCTGGACGCGATGCTGCTTGAGCTGGACGGCACAGCGAACAAGGCGAAACTTGGCGCGAATGCGATTTTGGGGGTGTCTTTGGCGGTCGCGAAAGCAGCGGCGGCGGAGACGAAGCTGCCTTTGTTCCGGTATGTCGGCGGGGTCACCGCCAGCGTGCTGCCGGTTCCGATGATGAACATCTTGAACGGCGGCAAACACGCGGACTCCAACGTGGATTTTCAGGAATTCATGGTCTTGCCCATTCGATTCGAGTCATTCTCAGAGGCGCTCAGAGCGGGCACGGAGGTATTCCACGCGCTGAAGTCGGTGCTCAAGAAGAAGGGTCTGAACACCGGGGTCGGCGACGAAGGCGGATTCGCCCCGAATCTGGAGAGCCAGGAGCTGGCATTCGATTTCATCATCGAGGCCATTCAGAAGGCGGGCTATACGCCGGGCAAACAGATTTGGCTCGGCATCGACGCGGCGGCATCGGAATTCTTCGAGAAGGGCAAATATAAGTACAAGGCCGGCGCGGCGCGGGAGCGGTCAGGCGCGCAGCAGGTCGAGTATTTGGCGGGGCTGGCGGCGAAGTATCCGATCATATCGATGGAAGATGGGCTTGCTGAAGATGACTGGGATAGCTGGAAGGCGCTGACTCAGGCGGTTGGAGATAAGGTGCAGCTCGTGGGCGATGATCTGTTCGTCACGAACGTGGATCGTCTTTCGCGCGGGATCGCGTCGGGGACGGCGAACTCGATTTTGATCAAGGTGAACCAGATCGGCACGCTGACGGAGACGCTGGCGGCGGTGGAGATGTCCAAGCGCGCGGGCTATACGAGCGTGATGAGCCATCGTTCCGGAGAGACGGAAGACACGACAATCGCCGATCTTGCGGTCGCGACGAACTGCGGGCAGATCAAGACGGGCGCGCCGAACCGGACTGACCGGGTGGCGAAGTACAACCAGCTCCTACGCATCGAGGAGATGCTGGGGCCGAGCGCGGTGTTCGCGGGAGCATCGGCGTTTGGACGGTTGGCGACGCGGCTAAGTTAAATCCGAACAGCGTCACATGCCGTGACGGCTACACGCTTTCGGCGTTTTACGTGCGCAGCACGTGTAGCCGCGACGGCACGTCGCGTTTTTGTTCTCGCAATCCTGAGCGAAGTGGCGAGTCGTGCGAGTCTAGAAGTCGAAGGAACCGCCGTGAACACGCGCTGTTGCGGCGGTCCTTCGACTCGCCCGCTGGGGAGCGGCCTCGCTCAGGATTACGGCGAACTTGTGAGAGGCTGCGCCTCTTCACCAAGTCGAGACGACCCGATCTTCGAGGTAGGCGCTTAGCTGCTCGACGTGATACATGTCGTGGCCGAGCAGCATGCCGACCCAGTCTTCGACCGTGTATGGTCCGCGCTCGGGATGGTTGAGGATCTTCTTCGCGTCTTCCGGGGTGAGGGTGGCGATGTATTCGAGGGTTACCTGCCGCGCGGTTTGCCATTTTCGGGCTTCCACGAAAATGTCGCTCGCTGCGTAGCCATTGTCGACGGCCATCTGGCCCTCGTCGTGGGGCTCGCACATCGAGCCAGGTCGCTCGACGGCTTGTTTGATCCGTTTCAACAGGATCGGTTCCCAATCGGCCAGGTGAGCGACGATCTCCCGGGCCGAAAAGCGGTCCGCTTCAAGCGGCTGGTCGTGCTGCGCCGCTGGAATCGTCTTGATGAGACGGCCAATCACAACCGGCCCCATGTGAAGCGTTGGAACGAGGTAGGGATGCACTTAGGGAGGGTACCGCCCAATGGGTCGTTTGGGCGTTGGGTTGTTGGGTCGCTGAGTCAATGCAAGAGCGTCACCCTCACCGATCTGCATTCACTTTTTCACATATTCGCCTATTCGCCTCCATTCCCTCCCCCCACGCCAGCGAGGGGTAGTCTGCAGTTGTAGGAGGGGATCGATGCAAGACCTTTCCCGAAGAGCATTCATTCAAGCCGGCGCGGCGGCAGCCATCGTGCTGCCGAATCTGAGCCTGGCCAACAAAGAGGAGACAATCAATATGGAACCCAAACTCGTGCGCGTGCCCGAGGCAGGCGACATCGCCAGGGCCATCGCCAACACTCCGGCCCACGGCATCAGCGCGAAGACCCATGAGGAGCATCTGAAGCTCTGGCAGGGCTATGCGAACAAGACCAACGAAATCCGCAAGGCGCTTGCCGAGTTGGACACCGATCCCGCCAAGGCGAACCAGATTTACAGCCCAGTGCGAGCCCTCAAGGCGAACTATGCGTTCGCGTTCGGAGGCTACAAGAATCACAACGTGTACTTCGAGACGATCGGCGGCCATGGCGGCCCCGCGACGGGCGATGTGGCGGCTCTGATCAACGAAACGTATGGCTCATTCGAGAAGTGGGCGGCGGATTGGAAGATGACCGGAATCGGCGGGCGCGGCTGGGCGCACCTCGGCTACGACCACGATGAGAAGCGCGTCTTCAACTACCTCGGCGACAGCCAAGACACGTTCCCGCAATGGGGCAACACGCTCATCCTGGCGATGGATGTGTACGAGCACGCTTACTATCTGGACTTCCAGACGGCGCGGGCAAAGTATATCGACGCCTACATGCAGGTGATCGACTGGGACGCGGTGAATCGGCGCTTGGCTTCGGCTCGATGATCGACGAGTTGATTGCGGAGCATCGCTTCTGATGCGAATCGCGGTCGTACACGATGGCGTGACCGTGCCCGGCGGGTCGGAGGAGGTTCTTCGCGAAGTTCTGCATCTTTATCCGGGGATTCTCTTCACCTCGCAGTGCGACCGCGCCCGATACGATTGGCTGGCGCATGTCGAGATTCGCACCAGCTTTGTTCAGAAGCTGCCGTTTGCCCTGACGAAGCACTACATTTACGCGCCGCTATTGACCTACGTCTATCCTCGGTTCGACTTGTCTGATTTTGATTTAGTGCTGAGCGACAGCCACTCGTTCGCGCATGGCGTGATAAAGCGCAAGGACGCGCTACATGTGAACTACTACCATGCGCCGGCGCGGGCGCTGTGGATGCCGGAGATCGACAACCGGGCGCAGGGATTTGTGCGGCAACGGATCGCCCGTCGGCTGAAGCCGCGGGACTTGGTGTTCTCAACCCGCCCAGATGTGCTGTTTGCCAATTCCCAGACTACTGCTGACCGAGTGGAGCGGTTTTATGGCCGGAAAGTGGATCAGGTGATCTATCCGCCCGTGCGGACCGCCAGATTCCTAGGCATCCCAAGAGTTTCGGACGACGCGGGGTACCTGATGTGGGGGCGCTTCATTGCCTACAAGCGTTTTGACATCGCGATCGACGCCGCCAAGGAACTCGGTTTCAAGCTCAACCTTGCCGGCAACGGTCCGCTGTTGGACGAGATGGTGGCGCGGGCGGCGGGGGCGAAAAACATCGCCTTTCATGGACGGCTGGCGGACGCCGACCTGGACGCGTTGATCTCACGCTCGAGAGCCGTCTTGTTTCCCTGCTACGAGGATTTCGGCATCGTTCCCGTTGAGGCGATGGCGGCGGGCCTGCCCGTGATCGCATTCTCAGGAGGCGGTGCCGGCGAGACGGTCACGCCGGAGTACGGAGCGCAGATGCACGAGCTATCTTCGGCCGCTCTGGTGCGCGCGGTCCAGGAATTCGAGGGCCGCAACTTCGACTCGGCGAGCCTGCGCGAACATGCCAGGGCGTACGACGTCGAGGTATTTCGCGGGGCGTACAAGGCAGCGGTGGACGCCGCGCTCGAGCGTCATCGATCCGCGTAGCCGTCGGGGTGGCTTCGGTGCCAATTCCACGCGTGCCGGATGATCTCCTCGACTTCGGTGTACTTGGGTTGCCACCCCCAATCCTTCCTGATCTTCTCGCTGGAGGCGATAAGCTTAGCTGGATCGCCGGGGCGGCGCGGCCCGGTATCGTGCGGCACTTTTCGTTCAATCACTTTCTCGGTGGTTTCGATGATTTGCTTAACCGAGAATCCTTGGCCGTTGCCCAGGTTGTAGCGCCGCGATTCGCCGCCTCCCCGAAGGTGTCGAACAGCGAGCAGATGGGCCTCCGCCAGGTCGAGAATGTGAATGTAGTCGCGCACGCAGGTGCCGTCGGGGGTGTCGTAATCGGTACCGAATATCTTCATCGGCGGACGCTTACCGAGGGCGGCCAAGATCGCGACGGGGATGAGGTGCTCTTCGGGGTCGTGGTCTTCCCCGATCTCACCCGATGGGTCGGCGCTGGCGGCGTTGAAGTAGCGCAGGCAAACGCTCTTCAAGCCGTAGCCTCGGTCGTACGAGTCGAGAATGCGCTCT
The DNA here is from genome assembly GCA_038202925.1 of Fimbriimonadales bacterium. Lineage (GTDB taxonomy): Bacteria > Armatimonadota > Fimbriimonadia > Fimbriimonadales > Fimbriimonadaceae > JAEVZK01. The sequence goes on from JBBREM010000105.1 coordinate 5,602, forward strand.
GTCGCGAGTTTGCTGTCGCCATACGGACTGGTCGGATTTTTCGGGTGATCCTCGTCGATCGGAACGTACTGGGGCTCGCCGAAGATGGCAGCGGTGGAACTGAAGACGAACTTGTCGATGTTGTGCCTTCTCATGCTTTCGAGCAGATTAAGCACGCCCACCGTGTTGTTGTCCCAATACTTGTAGGGGTCGCGTACGCTCTCGCCGACGGAAATGTAAGCGGCGAAATGCATGACGACGTCGATCTTTTTCTCGCTGAAGACGCGGTCCAAGTCGGCTGCGTTCCTAAGGTCCCCCTCAACCGCGGGGCTGTCTTGGAGGGCGGCGCGGTGGCCCTGTTCAAAGTTGTCGAGCACCAAATGCTCCTCGCCTGACTCGCGGAGCATCTTGAGCATGTGAGAGCCGATGTAGCCGGCGCCGCCGATAACAAGAATCATCTCCTTGAATGATGCCAGAGGGTTGCGAATGTTCCGCAGTCCGCACAAACATTGCGGCTCGTATACTTGTGACCTCATACGCAACGGCGCCGACAACCAAGGGGTTGGCGACTTCACCGCCGACGCCTACTTGGGCACATGCCGTTCTGCTTTCAGATGTCGAGTTTACGCCGAGCCCCGTTGCAGCCGGCCCTCTATAGGGCCCTCGGATAAGTGGCCCTCTATGGCACGAAGCGCTTTAAGCAACTCCTGCCTCTTAAGGCGGTAGCCGCGCTACCGCACTCCGAAGGCGGCTTCGCCGCGGATTGTTCGATAACGGCATCACCGGCGCCGGCACGCGCCTCTTGAGTTACAGACGAGGACTAGCCTCGCGTTCACAATTCTCTCTCGGCGGCTGTCTCACAGCCGGCACTTTTTTTTGCGGATAAGCTAGAGCCGATGCCGCCGATCGGATTCGCCCTTGCGACGTACCGCGATCAGGAGCTCACGCACCGGCTCCTGCGAACGCTGAACCGCGTTTTCGCCGACCCACCCATCGAGATCCACCACGACTTTGGACAGTCGGCTTTGGACGTGAGCTCTTTCGGCGCGAATGTGCGCGTCGTGAATCCTTGGTTCCGAACCGGCTGGGGGTCGCTAGATACGGTGAAGGCGATGGCGACCGCCATCGAGAGGCTGATGTGTCGCGCGGATGCCCCGCAATGGTTCTATCTCGTTACAGGGCATTGCTACCCGACCGTCACGGCAGACGACGCATTCGGGTTTTTGGACGCTGGTGGTTTTGACCTTTGTATGGAGCAGACCGACTTCTATCCCACCCGGCCGGAGCATCCCCGCTACGAGGAATGGTGCGAGCGATACGTCTATCCCCAGCTACGCGTGACGCTGCCATGGGAGCAGCGCTTTAAGTATCGCTACCGCACCTTGCGCCGCAGCGGCGAAGGGTCGCGATTTACGCAGGCGTTCCCGTGCCGGAGCGGCGCGACCTACTTTACGGGCAGTACCGCTGCGGCTGCCGTCTTGGCGGAGGGCTTTCGAAACAAGGAGCTTGTGGATTGGTATGCGAAGCGGCCGATTGTGGACGAGTCGCTCTTTCAAACGATCCTAGGCAACTCTTCCCTGCGGGTGCACAAGGGCGACCTGCGATTTATCAAGTGGGTGGACCCGGCCAAGCTTCCGCCGGGAGAGATGAACCCGGTGACGCTTACCCTGGAGGATGCGGACGCGATTCGCGCCTCCGGGATGCATATTGCGAGGAAGATCGTGGCCGGGAAGAGCGATTCACTTGTGGAGTGGATCGACCGGGAACTGCTCAAAACCGGCTAGCTGGCGCGGGCGCCTAGCCCAATTCGAGTCGCCGGGAGAGTTCCGAGGTGAGTAGTGCTTCCGGATCCATCTCGTGCTTGAAGCGGCGATATTTACCTAGGGCTTCTTCCCCCATGTAGGCCCGGACGTCTTGCGGACGAAGCGTCGAGTCCTTGGCGAAATAGAAGCGGCCGCCGGCTTCCAGGACGAGGTCGTTCATCCGGTGGCAAAGCCCCTGCACCTTGTGCCACTGGCCCTTTTGCACCCTGAAGTCCAAGGCGAGGGAGTAGCCGTCGACCGCATGCGAGAATAGAAATCGATCGGGGCGATGTCGTTTCATGACGCCGAGGAAGGAGACGATTTCAGCCTCGTGCTGCATTTCGAGTTGCCGCGCAAACACTCTTTGCGCATGCTCTTTTGGCACGAAGCTTTGATATTGGATAAACCCATTTGGGGCGTAAGCCCAGCGCCAGTTGGGTACGTAGTCGAGTAAGAACGAAAAGCCGACGAGGCTCTGCGGGTGAGGCTTGCCGTGGCCCAGCATTCTTGAAGCTAGGTGCTTCATCGAATTCAGCGTAAGCATTCCCGGGCGGGTGGCGAACATTTTGAGCACTCGCCAGACCATCGATTTCGGCATTAGGCCGAGGATGGTATCCGGGAGGTCTTGATTTTCTTCGCGCAGGGTCACTGGAAATTCGGAGCCTTCGTCGGCGTACCACGCGGCGTGAAAGAGGCCACGCCCGGACTTTGCTCCCTTCGCGAAGCAGTCGATCCAGCTCACCATGTAGTCAGCGTTCGATTCGAGTTCCTCAAAGGCATGAAGCTGCTCATCCCAGTTAGCGCACGAGATCGGCAGAACGCGCAACTCGCCGCTGTGTATGGGCTTCATCCGCAGTTTGGCGCGGGTTATGATGCCGAGGGAGCCGAAGCTGCTGATCACGGCATAGAAGAGCTCGTCCTTCGGGGTCAGGGTGAGCAGTTTTCCGGAGGGCAGAAGAACGTCGAGATCAACCACGTGCTCGCCAAGAGTTCCGACGGCGAAGTTGTTCTTCCCGTGGATATTCATCGCGAGCGCGCCCGCGATGGTTGGGAACATGGTGCCGCTCACGACCGGCGGCCAGTAGCCGTCCTCTAGGATGTGGCGCCAGAGCATCTCGATCGTGACGCCGGCATCACAATCGATCAGCCCGGTGCGACGATCCCAGCCGAGTATACGGTTCATCCGCGTACAGTCGACGATGATGCACTCCGCGCCGATGTTTGCGTCACCGTAGCTGCGCCCCGCGCCCCTCAACGTGATCTGTCGGTTCGAGCGCCGGGCGAGATCGAAGATATCGCGCAGTTCGTCGACGGTGGAGGGACGATAGAGATACCCGGCCGCGGACGATCTCATGCCAAAGCCGGCGACGGAGGCGACGCGCTCGGGCGGGAGCATCGTGTCCTCCTTCGCAAGGTTCAGCTTCTTGGCGGCGGCGCTCATACCTTCAGCTTGCGAAAAATCGGGCTCGGGATGCGGCGGATCACGCCGAACATCACTCGGTGCGCGAACTTGACATAATGTTCGCCTGTTTTTCGCGACTTCCTTAGAATGATGTCGGCCACTTTGGCGGCATTCATGCCGCCACGCATCTGGGTCGCAGCCGTCATTTCGGTCTCCGTCGGGCCCGGCTTGATCGTGACCACCTTCACCCCGTACCGGGCGATGCGATTGCGGATCGCCTCCATGTAGGTGGTGACGGCGGCCTTTGAGGTGTTGTAAACCGGCTGGCCGGAACGCCCGCGGTCTCCAGCGACGGAGCCGATTGCCACCATCGACCCATTCTTTGTGTTCTCGAACCGTATCGCCGCCTGATTCATCCAGGCGATGCAGCCGAGTACATTGACCTCGATCATCGCGCGATCCTTTTCGAAGTTAAACTCGTGCGCGCCGACTTGCGGCATGACTCCCGATGCGTAGACGATGAGATCGAGGCCGCCAAGCTGCTTGGTGATTTCCTGGAAGAGAGCCGGCACCGCGTCATAGAT
>JBBREM010000106.1:0-9409 GCA_038202925.1 Fimbriimonadales bacterium
GTGCCGCGGGTAGCCCACGAAGTCTCGCACCATGTCTTGGTGAATCAATTTCTGAAGGTCCTTGCCGGTACCGCGCAGGGCGCGGATCACTACGTCGACACAGGCTCCCTTGTCGGCCGGGACGTCGCCAGAGGGATAGAGCATCGCGTAGTAAGCACCCGTATAGCTTGCCGGAGAAACGAGCTGGGCCCTCGCAGCCGCAACGATTAGCTTGGCGGTCGGCGAAGTGACCGCGACGCGCACAGGCTGGGTCGAGCCGCTTCCCATCGAAATGTGCGGCACCATTCGGCACCCGAAAAGTAGCCCAGCCAAAATCGCTAGAATAACGGACCGCATGCTTTCTCCTATGGTAGCGTCGAGTGACCATTATGTCGAGAGAAAATCACCAAGACATCCGCATCGGAACGATCGCCGAATTGAAGCACGGTGCCGACTATCTCCGCCAAGTCTTGCCGCATGGCTTCGAGAGCTTCGAGCTGACAAACTGGCAATACCTCCCCGAGGGCGTGGAGCTCGCCGAGACCGCCAAGCAGGTTAAGGGCGTGCTGGGGGATAAGGCGATCGTGAGCTGTCTCGGCCTCTATGGCAATCCCTTGCAGGATGAAAAGAACCGAGCTGATTGGGCCACTGTGATCAGGGCGTGCAAGCTCTTTGATACCAAGATGGTGTGCGGCTTTGCGGGGGCGATTGAGACCGATCCGGTGGAGTGCAGCATGCCGGTCTACAAGAAGGTGTTTGGAGAATTGGCCAAGCTCGCGGAAGGCGAAGGCGTGCGCATTGCCTTCGAGAACTGCGACATGGGCGGCACCTGGGGCAAGCCGCGCTACAACATCGCGCACAGCCCGCGGGCGTGGGAGATGATGTTCAACGAGGTGCCCTCGGAGGCCATCGGGCTCGAGTGGGAGCCGTGTCACCAGATGGTGTCGCTGATCGAACCCTTGCCGCAGCTGCGCCAATGGATTTCGCGCGTCTACCACGTTCATGGGAAGGATGCGACGATCGGGTGGGACGTGCTCAAGTCGCAGGGCCTGCGTGGAGGCGAAGAGTATGTGTGGCATCGCACACCGGGGTTTGGGGACACGAATTGGACGGACGTGATTACGATTTTGCGCCAGGGCGGATTTACGGGCTGCATCGACATCGAGGGCTGGCACGACCCGGTCTATCGGGACGAGCTGGAGATGACCGGGCAGGTGCATGGGCTGAATTACCTGAAGGCGTGTCGCGGCGGGGCGTTTGTTGCGAATCCGACGGTTGTATAACTCACACTCTTGCTCACGACTGTATGGTCGCGGGCACAAAGCGCGTTGCGGCGACTGAGATCCTTCACAAGCTCAGGATGACGAACGGAGTTAATATAGGCAAAATTGCCGACCCGAGCACAATTTTGCGTCGTCATAGTGTAGGGGCACGACGCCCCGCGCAAAGGTTACGGTGTCCGCGCACCTCCAAAAACTCGCGGAACAGGAGAGAGAAAAATGAAGAGCTTAACTGCAAAGGTTGCACTTGTCGCACTGTCGTTGGCGGCAGCGGCGTTCAGCGCAGCACAAGCGATTACAGTCGTGGTGGACGGAAATCAGGTGAATTTCCCGAATACGTCCCCGCGCATGGTCAATGGCCGCGTGCTAATTCCACTTCGAGGCGTCTTCGAGCAGATGGGCGCTACCGTCAATTGGAATCCCTCCACGAGGATGGTAATGGCCAATCGCAACGGCTCGAACGTGAAACTTCGAATTGGCGATCGCAACGCCGGAGTCAACGGACAAAACGTGGTGATGGATGTGCCCGCGATGATCATCGGCAGCAGCACGATGGTGCCGATCCGCTTCGTCAGCGAGGCGCTCGGCGCGCAGGTGGGATGGATGGCCTCGACTCAGCAGGTCAACATTACGACGACCAACGCCGGCAACTCCACCGTCAATACCCCGGCTCGCAAGCTTCGACGGGTTATGGTTCGGGAGAACACGGTCATTCCGGTTACCCTTGACCACACCTTGAGCACGATCGACTCGAGGAAGGGCGATACGTTTACGGCGACCGTCCGAACCGACGGTGACGAATACTCGACGATTCCGCGCGGCACCAAAGTCGAAGGGCACATTGCTGCGGTTCACCCGATGAAGAGCAATTCACCGGCGCTGCTCGACCTGGCTTTTGACAAGCTGGTCTTCCCGAACGGACGAACCGTTCGAGTTGACGGAACACTTACCTCGCTTGCTTCGGACAACGTGACCAAGGACGCCAATGGCGTGCTCGTCATGAATCCGCAGGCCAAGGATAAGGACAACCGGATGGTCTATGCGGGCTATGGCGCCGGCGCCGGCCTTCTGGTCGGCATTCTAACCAAGAAGCCGCTCGAGGGCACCGTCATCGGCGGCGTGCTCGGCTACCTTCTCGGGACGCAGAAGAACAGTCAGCAGGCTCAGAAGGTGAGCGACATCACGCTTGCACCGGGCACGGAGATGGGCGTTCGCGTCAATCAGGACGTTACGGTCAGTTGGCCGGACGACAACAGCGGCGGACGCTAAGTCCTCCGTTTCTTATGGGCCGCGGACTTACAATCCGCGGCCTCTTCGTTTGTCATCGCGACTTGCCGGCTCGTTCGTCGGGAGAGCAGTTCGGTAACATCTGCTCCGCATGGAGCCCATCCTTAGCCAGGTCAACCTGCACGACGCCGAGCACAAGGCCAATCGCGCCGGCATGGATGCGATCCTCGCGGAATACCGCGAGAAGCTTTCTCAGGCGATGCTTGGCGGAGGACCGGAAGCTCTTGCCAAGCATAAGGCGCGCAAGAAGCTGTTTGCGCGCGAGCGTATCGACGGCCTGCTCGATCCGGGCGCGGCATTTCTCGAGTTCTCGACCCTTGCGGCCAATGGCATGTATGGCGACTCAGCCCCTGGCGCGGGCATCGTCACGGGGATCGGGCGGATTCATGGCCGTGAGTGCGTGATTGTCGCTAACGACGCGACGGTGAAGGGCGGCACGTACTTCCCGATGACGGTAAAGAAGCACCTGCGCGCGCAGGAAATCGCTCTCGAAAACCGCCTCCCCTGCATCTACCTCGTCGATTCGGGCGGTGCCAACTTGCCGTTTCAGGCGGAGGTGTTTCCGGATAAGGAGCACTTCGGCAGGATCTTCTTCAACCAGGCGACGATGTCGTCGAAAGGCATCCCGCAGATCGCGGCGGTGATGGGCTCGTGTACCGCTGGCGGAGCCTACGTGCCGGCGATGAGCGACGAAGCCGTCATCGTGAAGAATCAGGGCACGATCTTCCTTGCCGGGCCCCCTCTAGTCAAGGCCGCGACCGGGGAAGAGGTGACGGCGGAGGAGTTGGGCGGTGGCGATGTTCATACGCGTCTCTCCGGGGTAGCCGACCATCTGGCCGACGACGACGAGCATGCGCTGCAGATCGTGCGGAATATCGTGGAGAACCTCGGCGCCCATTCACGTCACGCGGGTAACGCACGCGTTGCCCCTACCGATCCGACCCACAATCCTGAGGATCTTTACTCCCTGGTCCCCACCGACTCGAAGACACCGATGAACATGCGGGAGATCCTAGCCCGCGTGATCGACGGCTCCAAGTTCCAAGAGTTCAAGCCTCGTTACGGAATGACCCTGATCTGCGGCTTCGCGCGGTTTCATGGACACCTCTCGGGCGTGCTTGCGAATGACGGCATTCTCTTCTCGGAATCGGCGCTAAAGGGCGCGCATTTTATCGAGCTGTGCTGCCAACGGGGCATACCGCTGGTTTTCCTGCAGAACATCACCGGCTTCATGGTCGGGAAGAAGTACGAGAACGAGGGGATTGCCAAGAATGGCGCGAAGCTGGTTACTGCTGTAAGCACGGCGAACGTGCCGAAGTTCACGGTGATCGTGGGCGGCTCCTATGGGGCGGGGAACTACGGCATGTGCGGGCGAGCCTACGGTCCTCGACAGCTTTGGATGTGGCCGAACGCGCGCATCTCCGTAATGGGCGGGGAGCAGGCGGCGCGGGTGCTCGTCACTGTGCGCGAGAACCAGCCTGCCGAAGAGACGGAGGCTTACCGCGACAAGATTCGACAGCAGTACGCCACCGAAGGTTCGGCCTTTTACTCGACTGCCCGACTCTGGGACGACGGCATCATCGATCCCGTCGACACGCGACGCGTGCTCGCGCTAGGCATCGAGGCGGCCCAAAACGCGCCCATGGTGCCCGCCGGCTTCAGCATGTTCCGCATGTAAACCGGTTGCCATGTCTTCGCGTCCTTTGCGCCTCTGCTTGAACCAGACATGGCGCTACTGGCACAATGCGGCGCGGATGCAAGGGTCAGGGCTTCGCGCCATCGCGGATCCAGTCTTCGATGGCTTTGATTTGATCGGCGGGGAGCGGGCCCTTGGGGGGCATCTGCTTCTTGCCGTTTGCGCCGTGGAGCGCCTGCACGATCATGCTGGCATCCGGGTCCCCGGCCTTGATGACGGGCTTGTCGCTGCCTTTCATTACCATTTCGTAGCTGGTGAGGCTGAGCCCGAACTTGGGATTCTGAGCGCCATGGCAGTCCGCGCAGTGCTGGGCGAAGACGGGCGCGACGGCGGCAAAGCCGGTGGATGACGGCGCAATTGCAACCCCTCCCGAACCGTCCATCGTGGCAGGCGCTGAATCGCTTTTGTTGCAGCCTAGGCAGACGACGAAGGTGAAGAGGCCAAGCAGAGCGGTTTTGTTCATGGAGTCCACTCGCTTTGTTACCCGAGCGCCTGCGAGTTGGTTTGGGAGCTCAGGCGAGCAGGCGCGTCGGATTCTCTAGGTACCCCTTCACGACGTTGATGAACTTCGCGCCCACTGCGCCATCGACCACGCGGTGATCGAATGACGCCGTGACGTTCATCCGCCAGCGAATCTCGATCTCATCGCCATCCCCGACCACGACCTTCTTGCGGGCCGTGGATATAGCGACGATGCCGCTGTTCGGTTCGCTGATGATGGCGGCGAAATTGTCGATGTCGAGCATCCCCATGTTGGAAATCGAGAATGTCGCACCCTGAAGCTCGTCGAGGCTGAGGCGGTTTTCCTTCGCTTTCGCCACGAGGTCTTTGCTTTTCGCGGAAATGGCGCGTAGGGGAAGTTGGTCGGCGCTGTGAATGACCGCGACGGTCAGTCCCTCCGAGATCGCGACAGCGATACCTATGTTGACGGCACCGTGCTCGAGAATGGTTTGCGGTCCGGTGAAGCTGGCGTTGACTTCGGGCATTTCGCGAAGAGCGAGGGCGAGGGCTTTGACGACGAAGTCGTTGACGCTGACCTTGCCGCTCTCCTCGGCTTCGAACATGTCGCGTAGCTGCATGATCCGCTCGACATCCACCTCGACAGTGACGTAAAAGTGCGGCACGTGTTGCTTGGATTCGGCGGTGCGCTTGGCGGTGATCTGCCTGAGACGGCTGATCTGAATCTGGTTGTCCTCGCCGACCGGCTGGAGCTGTGTGGGAGGTTGGGACCTCGGCGCGGCGACAACGTCTTTTTCGACAATGCGGCCGCTGGGACCGGTGCCTTTGATCGTGCTGAGGTCGATGCCGCGCTCGGCGGCGACCTTCTTGGCGAGCGGGCTGGCCTTGATGCGGGCCGATAAGCCCCCCTCCTCGGTTTCGCGGCCCCTTGCCTCTGACGGGACAACAGCTAGACCGGGAACTGAGGAGGGGGATTGGGGGGTGGAGCTTTGGCCCGCTGGTACCGGCTGAGGCTGCGCCGCCGCTGCTTCTTCGCTGGCCGCTAATGGTGCTGTGCTCTTGGCTGGTGGCTCGGCTTTCGAAGTGGGCGCTTGCCCCGCCCCCCAGCCGTCGGGCAGTTTCTCGCTGTCTGCGAGGAGCGCTGCGATGGGCTTGCCGACGGGAACCGTGTCCCCGCCTTTGATGAGCACGCCGGCGAGCTTGCCGGAGCCGGGGGCTTCGAGTTCGAGGGTCGCCTTATCGGTTTGGATGGTGCCGATGACCTCGCCGGACTTGACGACGTCGCCCTCTTTCTTGAGCCATTCGAGGAGCGTCCCCTCCTCCATTCCGTCGCCCATCTTGGGCATGATCACTGTGGTCATCCGGTTCCGCCGCCTCCCTTGAATCCAGGCTACAGATTACCTGCCGCGCGGTTCACAGCTTTCAGCAGTTCACGAACGCAATTGGCAGGCTTGAATCCAAGCCGGGCCGTTGCCGAACTCGGTACGCTGGGGCGGACATGGAGTCTGTCGATTCACTCGTTCAGGAAGCGCTCGCTGCCCTCGCTTCGGCTGCGAGCACCGCCGAGTTGCGCGACTTGGAGATCAAGTACCTGGGCAAGTCCGGTTCGATCAGTGGACTTTCTCGACAGATCGGGAGTCTCCCGACGCCCGAAGAGAAGAAGGCGTTCGGAGCCGCCGCAAACGAGGCTCGGATCACCGTCCAGGCGGCTTTAGACACCCGCTCGGAATCGTTGAAGGGCGGCGAGCGCCACGCCCAATTTGACCGCGAGCGGATCGACGTCACGATGCCGGGCCATCCGCCCCGGGTCGGGCACGAGCATGTGCTGCAGCAGGCCGCGAACAAGATCAAGCGCGTGCTCGGCGGGATGGGGTTTCAATATCTGGAATCGCCGGACATCGAGCTGGTTAAATACAACTTCACCGCCCTAAACTATCCAGAAGACCATCCGGCGATGGACGATCAGGACACGTTCTATCTCGACGACGAGCACGTTCTGCGTACGCAGACCACAGCCCTGCAGGGACGGGTGTTCGAGACGATGAAACCGCCGCTGCGGGTCTTCACGATCGGCCGCAACTACCGCAATGAGGCCGTCGACCGTACCCACAACCACACCTTTCACCAAGTTGACGCCTTCATGGTGGACGAAGGCATTTCGATGGCCCATCTCAAGGGCACCCTCGGAGCATTCGCCCGCGAGATGTTTGGCGAAGACGTCACCGTTCGCTTCCGCCCCGACTTTTTTCCTTTTGTGGAGCCGGGAGTGGATTACGCGATCTCGACGCCGAAGCTCTTCAACGGCAAGTGGGTGGAGCTTGGCGGTGCCGGCCTGATCCATCCGAATATCCTCGAAAGCTACGGCCTCGACACGAACCAGTGGTCTGGGTTCGCGTTCGGACTGGGGGTCGAGCGGATCCCGATGATGGCCTACGGCGTGGACGATTTGCGAAGCTTTCTTGAGAATGACCTGCGATTTCTGGTGCAATTCCGAGATTAGCAGTAGCCGCCGGTCTTTAGCCGGCGTAGCCAAGCTGGCGCACCGTCATCCTGAGGGAGGCCGTCACGCGGCGGGCGAGTCGAAGGATCGCGGATCAAGGCGCGGAAACCGGGGTCCTTCGACTTCGAGCACTCGCAATGGCTCGGCTCTTCGCTCAGGATGACGACCATCATGTGCGCCCCTGCAGTCGGGGCGACCACAGGCGCTTCGCGTTTAACGAGCCACCCGAAAGCCCTGATTGCTGAACGATGCGGCGATGTCGACGCTGCCGATATCCGCCGAATTGAAGTAGCAGCATGCGTTCTTGCTGCACCACCACGAGCCGCCTCGCGCGTGGACGGTTCGCTTCGAGGAGTCAGTCGGCACATGCCCCGCGCAGAACTCGAACACGTTGCCGTACATGTCGTATAGCCCCGACGGGTTGGGCTTGAACGAAGCCACCGGGGCGGTGTACATATATCCATCCGACATGTCGGGCTCCAGATGGTCGCGGCCGTGCCACACGTTCGCGTATTGCCCCATCTGAGCGAGGTCGGGTCCGAAGAAATAATCGCCCGACGTCCCCGCGCGGCAAGCCACCTCCCACTCGTCCAACATTGGCAGGCGCACCTTTGCCCAGCGGCAATAGGCCAGCGCGTCTCGGTAGCTGATCGAAGTCACCGGGTGTTTGCCTTTACTCTCGATGCCACCGCGCGTCTTTCCGTTAGGAAAGCGCCAGCTCGCGCTGCCGTCCCTGATCCACCGGAACTCCTTGAGCGGAGGCTCGAAGACCATGGCATTATGCAGCCGCTCGGCGTCGGTCACATAGCCGGTCGCGCGGACGAAGGCGGCGAACTGGTCGTTGGTGGTTTCAGTCTTCGCAATGGCAAAGCGGCGCAGGCGCACGCTACGAGGGGGGTTGTTGAGCCGCCCCTCTTTCCCAACGTTGTACTCGCCGGCGGGAATCTCGACAAAAGATCCTGCCGACAAGACGAGGCAAGCGAAGAGAGCCGTCAACTAGCGCCCAGGCTTGCGATAGTAAGCCATCGCGTAATCCAGAATGAGTTTTCTGTTCGCCGCATTCGCATCGAGAAACATCCGGTAGCTCGCATCTTCGTCGCCATACATCTTCATGTAAACCGGCGTGTACATAAACGGCCCATAGCCCCCATCCTTCATCAGCAGCATCAGCACGGTGAGGACGTCGTTGTCCCTGCGGTCGCGGTTGTAGGCTGAAATTAGATCAGGAATCAGCTCGTGGCCGTTCAGCTCGACAATCGCGCTCTTCAGATTCGCGCCGACTCGGCTCCTATTGCTAATGGTCTCGTGCAGGAGCTTTATGACTGCATGCCGGTTCTTGGTCAAGAACGTGCGCTGCTGTTCGCTCCAAGCCATGTCGTCCGGAAACGGGTCCGCAGGGTACGAGAAAATCTTGTGAGCCTCGCCCGCTATTGTCATTCCCCCGTCGCAGTTCTGGTTGAAGTCCTCGCCGTGCAGCATCACGTAGGTGAACTTCTCCTCGAAGGTTAGCGCGCTGAACCCCGCAGCCGAGATGCGCTGGTTGTCCTCCTGATCGCGCTTGATGCCGCGAATCATTCGCTTAACCTTGGCAAGACTATAGGAAGGCTCGGTTACGACGGTGCGGTATGCGTGAAAATCGCCGGCCAGAATCGTCGCGGCGCACATCGCCAAGGCCGCAATACAAAGAAGCTTCTTCATCAATTTGAACGTTAGACGAACGAAGCCGCAATGTCAAGGGGTAATCGTCTGGCAAGGCTCGAATGAGACTAGTACACTTCAACTATGGGCGCGTTTTTTGGACCTAAGGATTGGGGCAAGCTGCTGACGGCGATGGTCACGCCCTTCGATGCGAGCGGCAACGTGAATGTCGCCGAGACGCGGCGAATCGCGCGGTACCTGGTCGATGATCAGAAGAACGACGGGCTCGTGATCAACGGAACCACCGGCGAATCCCCCACGACGGATGAAGCGGAGAAATTCGCGGTGCTGGAAGCGGTGCTGGACGAAGTCGGCGGCCGCGCCGCCATCCTCTTCGGCGCGGGCACCTACAACACCAAGGAATCGATCCACCTCACGCGCGAAGCGGAGCGGCGCGGTGCCCACGGCATCATGCTTGTCAATCCGTATTACAACAAGCCGGGGCAGGCTGGGCTATACGCGCACTTTTCGACGATCGCCGCCGAGACGAGCCTGCCGGTGATGCTGTAC
>JBBREM010000107.1:0-9295 GCA_038202925.1 Fimbriimonadales bacterium
GGCTTGTGGATTTTGGCGTGGGGGTGGTGGCTTGTGGCTTGTGGGTTGTGTCTTGTGGCTTGTGGCTTGTGGCTTGTGGCTTGTGGCTTGTGGCTTGTGGCTTGTGGCTTGTGGCTTGTGGCTTGTGCTGATCACCGATTACTGTTCACCGTTCTCCTTTGGCATGATTCTTGGAGTGTTTCATTTCCGAGAAGCTGATGAAACGGCCTGTAATCACCGCATTGATGGCTTTCGCGCTGGCGGTAGGCGCGGGCGCTCAGGCGTCCGGCTCTTATCATCGGGTTGGTGGCGGTCTCTCGCGCGCCGCTCAGGCTCTCAGGTTGTCGCCCGCCGCCTACATGTCGCCCAACGTTGCCCCTGTACCGGAGCCGGCTTCGCTGATTGGGTTTGGGGCGTTGGCGGTCGGATTCTTTGGCCAGCGGCGATCTAGCCGATCTCGAAATTAGCTTCGAGATACTCTGCCAATTGCCTCAATACCTTGCCGCGATGGCTGATCGCGTGCTTTTCCTCGGCTGACATCTCTGCCATCGTGCAGCCTCGCTCTCCAAGATAGAAGATCGGATCGTAGCCGAATCCTCCTGCGCCGCTTGGGGCTTGGGCGATTTGGCCTTCGCAGGTGGCCTCGAACATCCTGGTGTTGGGGTGTTGGGGTGTTGAGGTGTTGGGGCTAGTCAGCGCGATGCAGCATTTGAAGCGGGCTGCGCGGTTGGAGCTGCCAATTAGTCGCTCTAAAATGCGTGCCATTTTTTCGGGAAAGGGGGTGTCTTCGCCTTCGAAGCGCTTGCTGTGGAGGCCGGGGATCCCTCCTAGTGCGTCGATCTCCAGGCCGGCGTCGTCGGCGAGGGACCACTCGCCGGTGGCTTTCGCTGCGCTTTCGGACTTGATGGTGGCGTTCTCTGCGTAAGTGGTGCCGGTTTCTTCGGGCTCGGAGGCGTCGGGGTAGTCCGCAAGGGTTAGGAGATCGAGGTTGGGGAAGCGGGCGCTGAGTATCTGGATCATCTCGCCCGCCTTCTTGCGGTTGTGGGTGGCGATGACGAGGCGCTTCAGGGTCGGCACGGGTTGATTATGATGGGCTGATGGCTGATGGGGTGATGGGGTGTGGGGTGATGGTTGATTTGGATTGGATCACAGAGGGCGCAGATGGACACCGAAGATGAAGACCTCGAGGACCTCCACCCCCCGACCCCCACCTCCAATTGCCGGGTGGACGCGATTCCCTGCAGTTGAGACGCCGAGCAAATGGAAGAGGGGGAGCGTGTGGACCTCCGAGCAAATGGAAGAAGGGGAGCGCGTAAACTCCCCCTATGCAGCTTCGCATCCAGCCGGTCCAATCGATCCAGGGCGAGATGCGGCCTCCTTCGGACAAGAGCCTGACTCACCGGGCTTACATGTTGGGGGCGCTTGGGCGGGGGGAGTCGGTGGTGCGCATGCCGCTGACCGGCGAAGATTGCGAGGCGACGCTGCGCTGCTTGCAGCAGATGGGGCTGCGGGCGGCTCGAACGGGGACGGAGGTTCGGCTGACCCCGGCAGCGGAATGGAATTCTCCTGTCGGTGAGCTGGATTGCGGGAACAGCGGGACGACGATGCGGCTTCTTGCGGGGCTGGTGGCGAGCCGGCCGATCGGGGCGGTGATGACCGGGGATGAGTCCCTGGGCCAGCGTCCGATGCGGCGGATTGCTGAGCCTTTACGGCTGATGGGGGCTCAGTTGGAAGGGGACACGCCGCCTCTGCGTATCCACGGTCGGTCCTTGACCGGGATCACCTACGACAGTCCAGTCGCGAGCGCCCAGATTAAGAGCTGCACGCTGTTTGCGGGCCTGCGGGCTGAAGGCCGGACAATGGTGACGGAGCCTGCGCTGAGCCGGGACCATACCGAGAGGATGCTGAGCTCGATCGGCGTGCCGATCGAGCAGGGCGAGACGAGCGACGGTCGGCCCTTTTCCGCTTTGGTTGGGCCGTGCGAGGTTGCGCCGCTCGAGATGACGGTGCCAGGAGATATTTCGAGCGCGGCGTTCTTTATGGTGGCGGCGGCGATTCTGCCCGGCTCGCGGCTGATGCTGCGGGAACTTGGAGTGAATCCAACGCGAACCGGAGTTTTGGACGTGCTGACCTATGCAGGAGCGGCTCCTCGGATGCTGCGCGAGTGGAGCGAGCTTGGCGAGCCGACGGCGAATGTGGAGATCGAGGCGCCGGCCGGGCTGAAGGCATTTCAGATCGAAGGTGCCCTGGTGCCGCGGCTGATCGACGAGATCCCGGTGCTGGCGGTGCTGGCAACGCAGTGCGAGGGGACGACGGTAATCCGCGATGCCGGCGAGATGCGGGTGAAGGAGAGCGACCGGATCGAGCTGGTGGCCGCGGGGCTGCGGGCGATGGGCGCTCCGGTGGAGACCTTTGCCGATGGGATGGCGATTACTGGGCCTTGCCGGTTGCGCGGGGCTCACATTGATTCGCAGCTCGATCATCGCATCGCGATGGCATTTGCCGTCGCGGGGCTGGTGGCGGAGGGGGAGACGGTCATCGAGGGCGCGGAGTCGATCGCGACGAGCTTCCCGGGGTTTGAGGCTGAGCTGCGTCGGCTGTGCTCCTAGGTTTTCAACGCAGAGGCGCGGAGCCGCAGAGATTTTTGTGAGGTCGCGTCTTGTTGTTAAATCTGCGTCTCTGCGTCTCCGCGTTGACTAGACTTAGCTAATGCGTAGGCTTGTGATCGCCATAGACGGCCCGGCTGGGGCGGGGAAGAGTACGGTGGCCAAGGCTCTGGCGCTCGATCTAGGCTTGAACTACCTCGACACGGGGGCTATGTATCGGTGCGTGGCGCTGAAATCGCAGCGGGCGGGTCTCGGTCCGGATGATGGGGAGCGGGCGGCTTCGCTTTGCGCGGGGATCGACATCCACTTTGGCTCCGGCCAACCTCAGCAGGTGCTGATGGACGGCGAGGACGTCACGGCGGCGATCCGCACGCTCGAGATCGGCGAACTGGCGAGCGCGCTCTCCGCGCATCCTTCTGTTCGGCGGCTTTTGGTCACGCGGCAGCAGGCACTGGTGCGCGAAGGCGGGTACACGCTAGAGGGACGGGACGTGACGACGGTGGTGGCTCCGGAGGCGGATGTAAAGGTTTATCTGACGGCTTCGCTCGAGGAGCGAGCGAAGCGGCGGTCGGTGGAGATGGGAGTCGAGGATTACGGGCGGGTGCGCAAGGAGATGCAAGTGCGCGACAACCGGGACATCACGCGGGACGACAGTCCGCTGTCGGTGGCTGAGGGGGCGACGGTCATCGAAAGCGGGGGGTTGACCATCGCGCAAGTGATCGAACGGGTTAAGGCGTTGATCCCGGGACTCTAGGATGTGTGCGTGGCGGGGACATTCCAGTCCCCGACTGGTCCGCAGGTCCAGCTCTGACAGGCTCGGGCTTCGCCCGAGCGGGGACAGGAATGTCCCCGCCATGGCCCTCCCCCGTAAAGAGCGGATGAATCCGCGCACTCCAAAATCAGATCAACTTCCGAAACTGGTGCTTCCCGACCTTCAGAACCTTGCCTCGGGCGGCTTCGGTGGGCACGCGCAGAGTGGTTACCTTTTCGCCGTCGAGTGCCACTGCGCCGGCGCTGATTAGGTCTTTGGCGGTTCCGTTGCTCTTAGCTAGGCCGAGGGTGGCGATGAGGAGGGGGAGGTTTAGCTCGGTGCCTTCGATGGCTTCAGGCGGTATCAAGGCTTGCTCGGCTTCGACCGGCTGCTGGCGTTTGGAGAACGTCTCGACAAAGTAGCGCTCGGCTTCGTCGGCTGCCTCGGGGGAGTGGTACAGGGCGACAATCTCCTTGGCGAGACGGACCTTGGCGTCGCGAGGGTTCCTGCCGTGATCGAGGAGGTCTTCGTATTCGGCCTTGGGCACGTCGGTGCAGAGATCGAACCAGTTGAGGATGAGGTCGTCGGGGATCGACATGGTTTTGCCGAACATGTCGTTGGGCGGGTCGACGATTGAGACGTAGTTGTTGAGCGACTGGCTCATCTTCTCGGTGCCGTCAGTGCCGACTAGCAGAGGCGAGAGGACTACGACTTGCGGCTCTTGGCCACTGGCGGATTGGAGCTGGCGGCCCATGAGGTTGTTGAACTTCTGGTCATTGCCACCGAGCTCGACGTCGGCTTCGAGGGCGACCGAGTCGGTGCCTTGGAGGAGCGGGTACATCAGCTCGTGCATGGCGATAGGCTGGTGGGCTTCCCATCGCTTGGTGAAGTCGTCGCGCTCCATGATGCGGGCGACAGTGGTTTTGGCGCATATGCGGAGCACGTCGGCAAAGTTCATTTTGCCGAGCCACTCGCTGTTGAGGCGGACCTCGGTCTTGTCCATGTCGAGGATCTTGCCGAACTGCTTGGAGACGCCTTCGACGTTAAGGGCGACCTCCTCGGGGGTGAGCTGCTTGCGGGTTTTGCTCTTCCCGCTCGGGTCGCCGATCATGGAGGTGAAGTCGCCGACGACGAGGACGGCTTGGTGGCCGAGGTTCTGGAAGTCGCGCAGCTTGCGCAGAACGACCGCCCAACCGAGAGTGACGTCGCGGGCGGTGGGGTCGACGCCGAGCTTGATTCTGAGCTTCTTGCC
Organism: Fimbriimonadales bacterium; assembly: GCA_038202925.1. Classification (GTDB taxonomy): domain Bacteria; phylum Armatimonadota; class Fimbriimonadia; order Fimbriimonadales; family Fimbriimonadaceae; genus JAEVZK01. Next base: position 4,589 of record JBBREM010000107.1, read on the forward strand.
GGATTCGAGCTTCTTGCGCAGGTCGTCTTCGGAGATGATCTCGGTGGTGCCGCGGCGCAGGATGCTGAGCTGTTCGTCGACGGTCATGGGCTGGTGGAGTTTACTTAGGCTTCTTCGTAAGCGTGCCAGACCCAGCTCACGAGATCGGCGTCCACCTCGTCGACTGAGTTGACCTTGACCCGGTGGGAGAGCATCGCGTTGAAGCTGCCGCTGGCTTCGAGCCTGCCGTGAGGGTCGACTCCTTTGAGATTGATCCCGACGTCGAGGCGGGTGGCGGTGGGTTGGAGGATGGCGAACTGCTTCTTGCGGCGGGCGCTGACGTATCCCTTTTTCGGGGCGAGATCGACGTCGGGGCCGAAGTCCTTAATGCGGGCGAGGAGGGTGTCGAAGATCGGCCTAACCTTCTCCTTCTTGGCGAACATCGCCTCGATGGGATCGCCTTCATCTTGCTCGGGCTTGGACCGGAGGGCGATCTGGTTTGCGAAGCCGTGGGTTAGGCCGTGCTTCTCTTTCAGAAACTTGACGATATCGGTGTGCTTCGTCAGGCCCTCTTTGGCGATGATCTGCTTCCACTCGTCGAGCGACTTGCCGGTCTTGTCCGGCAGGGAGTCGATCATCTTGGCGAGGCTTTCCTCGGGGCGCATGTTGTGCAGTATGCCCGGAACCCCCATCCCCAACCCCTTCCCCCTACCGGGCACAAACATCCCGCAAGGGGAAGGGGATTTTTGAATAACATGCGAGCATGCCGATCAGGTTCGCGCATCTTTGCGACATCCACCTCGCGCCGGGCGACCGGTCCGAGGATGGATTTCGCGCGGCGCTCCGCCGCGTGAATGCGCTTGACGTGGATTTTGTGATCACTGGCGGCGATCACATCCGCGATTCCATGGCGGCAGACTTGGCTTCCACAGAGGAGCAGTGGTCGCTCTACAAGCGGGTGCTTGCCGAGGAGTTCCGCGGATGGATCGAGCCGGTTATCGGCAACCATGATGTCTGGGGCTGGTCCCGCTCGGCAAGCGGATGTACGGGCGATGAGGAACGTTTCGGCAAGGCAATGGCTTTGCACCAGCTTGGACTAAGCGCCACGTACCGAAGCTTTGATGTTGGACGGTGGAGGTTCATTCTGCTAGACAGCATTTTTCCGCGTGGCGAGATGTACTGCGCGCAATTGGACGAGGAGCAGTATTCATGGCTGCACAGCGAGCTCGATGCGAGCGCCGGACGGCACATCGTTGTGATCAGCCACATCCCCGTCCTATCGGTTACGCCCTTCTTTTTTGGGCACAACGAAGGCCGAGGCGAGTGGGACGTGCCCGGCGCGTGGATGCATCTTGACGCGCGACGCCTGCGCGATCTCTTTGCCCGGTACAAGGTCCGCCTTTGCCTGGCGGGGCACATGCATCAAGTGGACCGCGTTGAGATGCGGGGCGTCACCTACATGGTGAACGGCTCGCTATCGGGAGGCGTGTGGGCGGGCTCGTTTGAAGGATTTTCGCCTGGTTTCGCGATCATGACGCTGCACGACGATGGGCGCTTCTCGCGGCGGTTCGTCACCTATCGCTTGCCGCGGAAGGGACGCAACAAAGCTCGCAGCAAGCTGTAGAGGCCGGGCACCTTCTTGATTCCTCGCTCGAGTTTTAGGGCGACGCGAACGCTACCGCGCGTCGTCTCCCCGTGCACGCGCTGAATCTCAAGCTTGTGCGCGTCCAACGCAAGGTTGAGATCGGCAATTATTGCCTGCGCATGATCCATCTCCTTTCGCAGCGTCCGGTACGCCATGCCGCGCGGGAATGCGCCATCGTTGACGGGTGCATGCACGGCGACGCAGAAGCCTGCATAGGCTTCGGCGGCCGTGGTTTCAGCGCTTATCTCGGCATGAAGCGCGGCCTCGGCTCGCAGATCAGCCTCAATGTTCGGCAGCAGCTTCATCTTAAGACAAAGCCACTCATACAGAGCTTCGAGCGTGCTCCAGGGCGAGGCAGGAAACATGCTCAGTGCCGAGTGCGACACAAGAACATTGCGCAGCACGAACCGGCTCGCGGTGATGGACGTATCGCTCAGTTCAAGATCGAACTGTTTATACTCGCCTGCGTCGACGAACGTGTTCGTGAGAATCGCGTCGGTAGCCTGCGAGTTCCACTTGCCCTCGCCGATAGACCATCGCTCCATTGACCAGTTGAGAAAATTGACCAGGAGTGTCTGGAACTTATCGACTTCGCCGAAGTAAGCGTGCCGGCATAGGGGCAAGATCAACCGCTCGCCGCTCAGCATCGCGTCGCCGGGCCGAGTAACTCCGGTCGTGAGATCGGCTTTCTCAACGAGCAGCCCTGCTTCGCTCTCCAAGAACCTGGTGGTTTCTGGGTTCTTACGCCGGATCGCGTAGTGCCACGCAATCTCCCCATGATTCAGGCGGCGCAGCAACCGATCGCGGATATCGCTCTTACCCTTAGATTGTGCGGCAAACAGGAACGAGTTCGCGCTGTCCTCCAGCAGTCCTTCATCACCCAGCCCTTGCAGCGTGAGCATCTCCGGAAACATCCCTTGGTATAGGGGAGCATCACGTCGCAATGCGCCGAATACGAGATCGGCGGCAAGCGCGCCGTACTGTGAGGCGGCCCGTTCTGAAAGCACGACGATGGGGGTCTTATAATCCGGCCACGGATAGAAACAGTCGGTGTGCTCATATCCGGCTACCCCAAGCATGCGCTTAAGCTCATTGCGGCCGAACGTGCGGGGAGTGGGATCGGTCGGATAGCCGCAAATGCCGTCGAATAGGCAGGTCGTGTGGTCCTCCGGCGCTCCGCCCCAATACTTGAGCCCGAAGCGATTTTCGATGGCGACCAGGAGTATCCCGCCCGGCTTGAGGAGAGAATGGGCGTGCTGGAGCACGGTGTGAAAGGGCTTTTCGCCATTCACGTATAGCTCCGAATACTCGAGGACCCCGATGAGGCAAACAACATCGAATAGCCTGCCGGGTCTGTAGTCCTGCAGGTTCGCAACTTCGCCCGTCCAGTTGTCGAGGTCGCGCAGACGAGCTTGAAGGGCCGCAAACCGGGCGTGGGTGCCTTCGACGACGGTCAGCGTCTGCGCCTCTTCTGCGAGGTAGCGCGAGGCGCCGCCCAATCCCGCGCCAAGCTCGAGGACGTCGAGACCTTTGAAGTCAAGATGGCGAAAGAGTGAGGACCTTTCCGGGCAGAGGTGATAGCGGATCGGCCAATCGCCATAGCGCTGCCAGGCAATTGGAGTTGACGAGGTCACATGTGGAGCTTCCCCGATAATGCGCGCGATTTCGGCTTCGATTTCGACGCCGTCGGAATAAGCGATCGACTCGACATCGGGTTCCTCAATTGGGTCAAGCGATGCCATCAGAGAAATTATGTGCTAGGCAAACTGAAATTCAGGTGAAGCAAAGATGAGTCTTGCAACGGCCGCCGCCGCAGCATTTGCGTTTTGCTCGGTTAGACGGCTGCCCATGGCCCTTTGCGCGGCCTCGGTCAGTTTGGCCATTTTTGAGGCCGGGATGGGGGCGTCTAAGACGCTCACGAGTTTCGTCGCGACGCCACGGGCTGTCGGATCCTGATCGAAGAGGCGGTACGACGAATATTGCGCGTTGTAGCGAGCGCCGCGGCCGAATACCTTATCGCCCCAACTGATGCGCTCGACCATCGTGGCGGTGGTTACCCAGGCGGGCCCGGAATCCCATCCCGCCACGTCGGGCGGGAAGAGGAGCTGCATGCCCATCTGCTTCATCGCGCCGTATGACGACAGGGCGGGGACGAGCCGGCCCTGGAATTCTCCCGGCTGGAGGCCCGCAACCATCTCACTAAGAATTTGGCCGACGCCAAGCTGCCGCAGGGTGACGGCGACGAAATCGACCGGGTTCTTGTAGATCGCGCGCTCCGCCTTGTCGCGGTAGAACTCGGGAGAGGTCATGATCGCGCGCAGCAGGGTTTTGATATCGAGACTGGACTTCCGGAACTCGCTGGCGAGATTTTGGATCAGCGCCTCGCTTGGATCTGGATAGGCAAACCACTCCCAGAGCTTAAAAGCGATGTAGTAAGAGGTGCGGGGAAGCTCGCAAAGATGGTCGATCACGTCCTCGCCCACGAGCGGGCCGGTTTTGCCGAGCACCGTCTTTTCTCCGTCGTCGTGGAGGTTGGGGCGAAAGGCGAAGTTGGCGAGGGGGCGCTTTTGGCCGGCGCCCTCGGCGCGGTTCGTGCGTCCGATGGACCAGCCGGTGAAAGCGCGGGCCGCCTCTTTGATATCCTGCTCGGTGTAGTTGCCGATGCCGAGCGTGAAGAGTTCCATCACCTCGCGGGCGAAGTTTTCGTTGGGGTGCGTTTTGCGATTGGTGGCTGAATCGAGGTAGATGAGCATCGCCGGGTCTCGGGCGATGCCGAGGACCATCGGCTCGAATTTGCCGAGTGCAAAGCGGCGGAGCAGCTCGTTTTGGTTGAACATCAGCCGCGTGTCGGTGACCTTGGCGCTGCTGCTGGCGAAGTGGCTGTGCCAGAAGAGCGTTGTCTTTTCCAGCAGCGGGGCCGGCGTGTGCAACATCCGGTGCAACCACCAGGCGGCCAGCGTGGGAGAGCTGTTCGTCGCCAGTACTGTCTGGGCAAACGTGTGCATCTGCCCTGAGAAGTCTCCTTCATCAGCCGCCACCAGCTTTTTGGCCGCCAGCGCTGGCCCGAGCTTGACCGTTTCATC
>JBBREM010000108.1:0-9102 GCA_038202925.1 Fimbriimonadales bacterium
TGCCCAATAAGAAGCATACGACACAAATAAAATCAAGGCCTGCTCTGAAGAATTTATACCAGTCTGCCAATACCACGCCATTTCCCTGTCAATTTGGCCGCAGATCAACCCACCATAACGTGCCGATCTAGAATTGGCAACCCTGAGGGCTTCGCGCGGTTGCGCCGCTTTTGAGCGCTGTGCTCTTTATCGCCACCACGCAGGCGGACGAATCGACTGGCGCGAGCGTTGGAAATTCGACGAAAGGAATAACCGCGATGGTAACTCTTCGACCGGACGTTATAAGGCGTTGAGATGAAGAAGCCTCTGCATGCCCAGGGGAAACCCATTTACGGCAGGACGGGAATCGCTGGCAGGATGCCACGACCTAATCCCGGCCCAGGCCTCTGGCACGATGCATAGCGGATGGAGATGCAAGGATGTACACGCGAATGGGGCTCGGTATCGGCCTGATCCTGATCGGATCGGCTTGCAGCGTTTATTCACAGGAAGTGAACTGGCGCGCCGCCAAACCGGTGACGCTCGGTGTGCCCACGCCCTTGGTCTCGAGCGACGCACCCTCCATGGCCCCCCGCGTGGTCCGCGGACAGATCCCTCCGGCACCCCCTCCGTACACGGGCACCCCCGGTCCAGCGGTCTTCCCAACGCCGGGCAGTTACGGCGGGGGGGATGCCTATAACAAAGGCGTCGTCAATAATGACTCTGACCTCGGCGGCTTCTGGACACGCACGGGCGATAAGCTCAAACGCTGCTGGGATGACGTCGCGGGAGGCGCCGCCGGCGCCTTCCAGTCTGGACCGGGCCGTCAGCCGTTCCAGAGCGATTCTGCCTTTCAGGGCTTCGCCTCGCCGGTGACCAATCCGTTCTTCTTTGAAGACCCACGCTCCCTTACCGAAATTCGGCCCGTCTTCATTTGGCAGCATACTCCCAACAGCAACGCCGTGTTCAACGGCGGCAACAACTTCGACTACACCGTGCGCGGCAGCGTCGCCATCACGCCGCACATCTCCCTGGTCATCAGCCGGTTCGGCTTCAATACGATCAACCCCCGCGTCGGCACAGCCGATATCCAGCCCAACACCGGCTTCTCCGAAGTCCTCCTGGGTCCCAAGCTCACCTTCCTGCGCAATGAAACCAGCAACACTGTCGCTGCCGTCGGTTTGACCTTCGACATCCCCGCCGGGTCGTCCCGGGTCCTCCAGGACACCGGCAACCTGTCGCTGATCCCGTACTTCTCCATCGCCCAAAACTTCGGCCGCAGCGAGCGCGGCAGCTTCAATTTCATGAACACCACGGGCTACGCCTTCCGCACTGACAACACCCGCAGTGAATCGATCTACAGCAGCTTTCACCTCGATTACGACTGGGGCAACGCCAAACGCTTCTATCCCCTCATCGAAGTCAACTGGCGCCACTATGTGCGCAGCGGCAGCGCCCAGGCCCTCAACTTCGAAGGCAACGACCTGGCCAACTTCGGCTCGCAAAATGTCTCCAACCTCAATGAGCTCACATTAGCACTGGGCGGCCGCGTCAAGCTCAATACCAACATCTGGTTCGGCATCGCCGGCGAGTTCAACGTGCTGTCCAATAGCGGCGGCCGGCACCTCGACCAGTTCCGTCTGACCACCGACTTGATCTTCCGCTACTAATCCAATCAGAGCCTGAAGCGTCAACCCAGAATAATGCTGGAGCGTCCGAGTCATGCTCAAGCAATGGCCACCGCTTGGCCCGTCTTCACCGACTCGCATTCGCGATAGCACATCACCAGCGCGTCGCGCGCCAGCTTACCACTCAGCAGGTCCGGTTCGCGCCCCGCACGGACGCCATCGACCGCCGCCTGGATTTCCAGCGTGAACGCCGTCGTCGCCTCGCCGCCGCCCGTCAATGTCGGCTGTTCGCTCGAGCCGTCGGCTTTCAAGAGGGTCAACGGGCAAATTCCCGATTCGTAGACAAGCGTGGCTTTTTCCAGATAGAGCTCGTAGCCATGCACGAAGGGGCGGCCCTTCATGGCGACCGCGCCACTGGAGCAGGTAATCGCCGGACCGCCGGGGCCGTAGAGGTATTGCGTCGTCAGATAATCGACGGCGCCGTTGGCGACAACGCCCGTCGAGAACACCCGGCTCGGCACGCCACAAACCAGGCCGATGAAGTGCGTGTCGTGAATGTGCAGATCGATGGCCGGCCCGCCGGTCTTCGAGGCGTCGCCGATTTCCGCTGACCAGTCCGGCTTCGAAATGATGCGCTTGAAATGCCCACCCAGCAACCTGCCAAACTCACCGCTTCGAATCGCCGCAGCCGCATACGCAAACTCCGGAAAGAAGGGCAGCACGTGCGCCACCATCAATAATCGCTCCGCCTTCCGAGCCGCTTCGAGCATCGCGTCCGCATCTTTGGGATCGAGGGCAATTGCCTTCTCAACGAGCACATGCTTGCCGGCCCGCAACGCCTGAATGACAGTCTCCGGATGCAGATGCGTCGGATTGCAAACATCGATCAAATCGATGTTGGGATCGGCGAGGATCTCATCCAGGCCGCGATGCTTGCGGATATCAGCCAGGTCCATCAACTCGCCGCGCGGCCCGAAGTTGCCTTGGATCGACCGCCAGTCCCCCGCCAACTTTTTCTCCTCGCGGCTACAAATCGCCTCGACCCGCGCGCCTTGGAGCGCGCGAGCCGCGAGGAAGTGGATCATGCCCATAAACCCAAGACCAACGATTCCGATTCTTGTCACCGTAACTCCTTTATTTGCATGGCATAAAGGCGATGATTCCGCGCCGACTTGCGACCAAGTGTCCACTCCTCGGTATCGGAACTGCATTTATTGTGGCATTCTTTGTGCCTGCTGAGTCTTTACGTCCGTGATGGATCACGTTGATGATCCACTACTCATGTTGTAGACGGCCGCGGCTTGCAAGGCGACAATCTGCGCCCCACCAGAATCGGCCGCAGGCGAAAGACACCTGAAAACCCCAATCATCAAAGCGATGTAGTGTGTCCTTACTTCGCTGACAGAGAAACCGCACGCTCGATTCGGGTTGCCTTGGCGATCGCGGACCTCCACTTGGAGCTTGGCATGCGGCCTTGACGCCGGTGGATTCGCGAGGCGAAACTCCCAAACGCCAGGTGCGGTGGATTTGGAGCTCGGCGCTAGATTTTCGCCGGCCTTGACCCCGTCGATGGCGAAATCGGCCGTTACCTTGAACGTCGCCATGTCGAGGCCGGTGCCGTAATCGTGCATGCCGATTACAATCCGGTCAAGCCTGGAGTTGGCGCCGGGTTGCGGGTACGCCAACGTGAGCGTTGGACGTCCTTCATCGAGGATCCAGCCGCGTTCCGCATCGCGGTCGATGGGGCAGCCGATGTCGATCCAGCGCACCAATGTCAGCTTGTCATCATCCGAGAGAGGCGCAACTTTGACGAGTTGCATGACAGCGCCTCGCGGCAAGGAGGAATGGCGTCAAGGACGACAAAGCGGGCAACTCGGCTCTACTTGGTTTCTTTCAGCCGGATGTTGCGGTATTCCATCTGCTAACGGTTCGCTTCCAGGCCAATACCGCCGGTGGCCGGGAGCTTCAGCGCTTTCTCCAGAATTTCTCCATTGCAAGTGCAGGGCGCGATGTTGCCTACTCGGCGCGGTCAAGAAGAAGGCAAAACCAGAAATCAGCATCATCCAGGATTGGCGGAACATGTACGTTCTCCGTGGCTAATTCAGAACGCAGGTCCAGAACGACGGCAATGGTCGAATCGCATTGCTGGGGGATACAACACTACTCTATACGCGGACTACCTCCCAAGCAACCTCGCCCGACCGGTTCCCGTCCCACCTACCGGGTGATGGTCAGCACAATCTCCGCGTTCGGCTGCAATTGCACGCGCGGTATCGTCACGAGCCCGTTCGCGTCAACGGCAGCCTTGCCAGAAAGATCACTCGATGTGGTCCACGATACTTCGCTGCCGGCACGCGGCCTGAACGGCTGGCAGCGGCGCGGCGTCACGTCCACCCTCATCGGGCCCTTGGCCAGGTCGCCCGACAGGCACACGGACCAGCGGCGTTCCTCGTCAACGACATCCTTCCAGTCAAAACCGAGATTGATGCCACCTTCGAGGTCGCCGTCCTTCGGGTCGCCGTTGCCGAGCTTCTGGTCGATCGAACTGTTGCTGAACGCGGGATAGCTGCGATTGCGGGCGAATTTTTCGGGCGGATAATACTTGACGAGCTTGGCCATCGGGAAGCTTCCCGTATAGTGATCGCCGTCGTTCCATGCGAATGCGAATCCATGCCGTGCCGCAGTCATAGCCTTGACCATGTCGACCTGTTCCTGCCAGCTCGCAAAGCCATCGCGCCGGCCACAGCACCAGCCAAAAAATGGCAGATCGGCGGAATATTCCGTTGCGAACTTCACCATGTCCATGCGCATGAAGTAGTCGGTCTTGCCGTCGTCCATGAAAACGCTTTTACCCTTGGCCGGCATGCTGACGAGGCTGGGCAGACCGCGCTGCTGCGTCCTGGGGCGATTGGGAAAGACCGCCGAGAAACCCTCCGAATGGCGCAGGGCGTAGGTGGTCGAGCCCCAGGCGCCCATCGAACCGCCCGACGCGGTGACCCGTTCCGGATCGGCCGCATATTTTTTGTTCACCCAGTCGATGATCCATTCTTGACGCCGTTCCGTGAACGGGTAGGCGCGTGGCTCCTTATGCGTTGCGTGTTGCGGCACACAGAGATAGCCGAACCAGAACGTCTCCAACGCCCGCGTGCCGTTCGGGTGTTCGATGGCTTCACGAACGCGCAACAGCAGATAGTTGCCGGTCTTTTCGCGGCGCTCCTCAACGGAGAAAACGCCGGGCAAGCCGTCGCGATAGCCCATCTTCGGAGTGGCAAAATAGAGATAATAGTCGCCGTAGTCGCCTGCACCGCCTCCTTGGCCCTGGCTACCGTGAAATTCCACGCGCAGCGGCAGTCCTTTCTGGCCGGTGATCGAAGTCTGCGGCGAGTAGATCCCGCGCGATTTCGAATCATGGAGCTTGATGGGCTGAATCGGCACCGCCTTTTCTTTGAGCGGTTCGATCGTCGCGATCTTACCTGGAACAATGCTGCTCATGGGGTTGAGCTTCTCGTCGGTGGCCAGCACGGCATAGTACGCCTTACCATCCTTGCGAACCGTGTGGACCGCGAGGCCGATCCAGGGTGGCAGCGGCTTGCCTCCTTCCTCGACGATGCTGTACGGCTTCTTCGGATCGAGGCGGTCCTTCATGTTGAACGCGGTCCCGAACAGGCGTGCCGAGTTGCTGAGAACCCCGTGATAGCAAAGTTCCGCTTGCTTCAGGTTGTCCGCGGTGATGGGCCGATCGGAACGGTAAAGGCTGTAGCGGACCTTCGCCCCGTCTTCACCGGCGGCGACGTCCGTCCAGGTCACAAACGATTGACCGTGCCGATGCGCCACCTGGATGCCGCGAACTTCCGGCTCCGTGGAAAAAGCGAAAGTCGGTGTGACGAGCGTCAGAGCTGCAAGAGCGGTAAGTCTCATGTTGGTACTCGACGTTGGTGCCTGGAATGGGGGTAGTTTCACGGGAGGCCATCCCTTTTGCGACGTAGCTCGTACCTGGACGACGGACTTGCGCCGAGATCGACTCCAACAAACCGACGACAACGGCGCGAAGAAATAAGAGATCGCACCAGCGCTCCTCACGGCGTGGGCACGGTCGATTCGAGCTGGTACTTTTTGTCCAGCCGGACCACGCGATGATTGAGCGCGTCGGGGCTGAGTTCCAAGACCTGATGATTGACCAGGTCGCAAACGAACACGTTTCCTTTTTCATCGACATCGATGCCGGCGAGGGCGGTCTTCTTTTCCACGCGCTCGGCATCCAGTACTTGTTGGTCGCAAAATCGGGGAGCACCACATCGAAGAATGGTTCGGGGACATTGCCTTCCTTCGTCAGGTCATGGCGATAGACGCGCCCCTGCGGCCATTTCGGATCGATCTGCTTCGGTTCCTTGCCGTCATAGGGCGTGCCGGCGACATTGGAGTAATAGGCGAACTTGCCGTCGGGAGAGAACGCGACCTGGATGTCGAGCCAGGTCGGACAATTGAGCTTGGCCTCGGCGGGCCACATCTTCACACGCTTGATGCGATTGGAGCCGTCGAGCGCGAAAAAGCTCATGGTGCGTGTCTCGCTGTGGACGAAAACGATCTGGCCATCGACGAGGCGCGGCACCATCTCGTTCCCCAGCACGGCGAAGACGGGATACAGGCTCGTGTACAAGGCGGGCGTGAACCGATCGGGCGTTTCGAGCAACCGGAAGCCGTGCGCGTTCTCGGGCTTGGTGGACGGAGGATAAGGGAGCATCGTTTGCAGGTATTTGCCCTGGTCGTCAAACTGGCGGAGGTGCCAGGGCCACATACCGGAGTTGCCGTGGCTGCCGACGGCGGACATCATCAAGATGTAGAGTCGGCCCTGATCGTCGCTGACGACACCGTTGACGGGAGCACGATAGGGCATGCCGACGATCTGGCCGGTGTAGGGGCTGCTGCCGAGGAACTTGCCAAGGACGACCTGAGTGCCGGCGCGAACACGAAACGAGAACGGACCGTTCACCGCCTTGGCGCCATCGTCGTCCTTGCCGTCCCAGGTCAACTTTTGGCTGAAGCCCGGCTGCAGCGGCGCCGGCGGCGGCTTGGCGCCGCCAAGCACGCCGGCCGCGAGATGCCTGACGACTTTCCCCTTGCCGTCGAGCACGGCCACTTCGACGTCGCCGCATCGGCCGAGCGTGAATGACACCGCTTGCGCACTGGCGCGCGGCGGTTCGCGAAATGCCAGCGGCTTTTCGTCCCCTGCCGACAACGGCGCGACCATTAGAAAACAACAAGCGGCAAGAATTTGTTTCATGATGTTCACCGAAGGTCGTGATCGTCATTTATCGCATCACGAGCCGGAAGCGTGAGTGACGCACGGGCGAGGACCGTTGCTCGCGCTTCCGGCTCGTTTTGTTCCTATTTCCGAAAGATCGCATCATCGCGATGCCACGGGGCGGGCGGGACGGGCGGGCCAGTGTCCAGCGAGTAGGCCACGCCCAGAGGGTAGCTCAGGACCTCGCCTCGACCGTTCGTGTCGCACAGGAAACCGACATAGTCGCCGAGGGCGGCCATATCGAAGCGGGTGAAAGCTCCCTTCTCCTGGTCGTAGACGAGGCGTCCGATCAGGTTGCCGTCGAACTTGAGCTGCGGATTGCCAAGGATCGGTTCGCCCTGCCGGTTCATCGCTCGATAGCCGTTGAAGGCGTCCTTGATCGGCGCTTCCAGCAGCACGGAGCCGTGGACAGACATGAACACCCTGCCGGCCGCGACGTCGTCCACCGTTAGCTCCACCTTGAGAGTGCGGACATGTTTGGGATTCCACCAGATCGGCGGATTCCGAGCCCAGGCGTTATGAGTCAACGGATCGCAAGCGAGCTTCTTGATGAGCATCTTGGGCAGCGCGAACTGGTGGCCTTTTTTCAACTCGGCCGGCACAAGCGACTGCCATTCGGTTTCCGTCAGCCACAGGTAGTCATGTCCGGGCTCCGCGCGCATAGGCCAATCGCCGCCCATATGTTTCGTCCACCGTTCTTTCCAGTCCTTGGAGACGAGCGCTCCCTTGCCGTCGCGCTCCAGGCCCCGACTTGCGAGCTTGATCCGCAGGACGCCCTTGGGCAGTCGATTGAGGGGCGCATTCGGATCGGGGTTGGTCAACGCGCCGATCGCGGGCATGCGCTCTTCCTTCGAGAGCTTCTTGAACTCTTCGAGAGTCTCTTCCCAGTTCTTGCCGGTGACGACTTTGCCGCTGGCGGTGATGGTCCGGACGCTGCCGCACGAGCCCGACTGGTTGAACTTGCGGTAGAACTCCCCCTCTGCGTCTTTCTGACCATTCATCACCAGAGTATCGACGGTCACGGGGACGACTTTGCCGCTGGAAAGAAACGAAATCGCGTGTTCCCACGGGAACTGAGCTCGGAACCCCGAGCTCGACCCTCAGGTCACACCGAGCGGCAGGGGATCGCCCGACCACAACACGATCGGCTTGTCCTCGGCCGCCGCTTTTTGCCGCGCGCTCCACAGGCTTGTCGTCCATGGAATTCTCTCGAAGGAGAGTTTGGGATCCGGCTTGATCAGAGCATGCAGTTTTTCGAACGTGGCGGGCGACAGCTCGTCAGCGGTTCTTTGTTTGGCAGTCGGCCCACCGGCCTCGGATGCGATCGGACTGATTGCCAACAGGACAATTACGGCAGTCCTCAACTTGCGGATACACATGGCGTTTGACTCTCCTTTAGCCTGTAGTGCGGCATGGCCGATCATATCAGTCTGCTACCTCGGGTCATGACTTCTTTCCAATCGGGCATTGAATACGCTCAGGGAGGCGGTGAGAATCCACCATTGACGATGGTTTCGCTCACCGAACTGAAAACGTCCGTTCGATTCGAGTCACGTTGCGATCGTGATCGGCGACCTGGATCGTGAGCTTGCCGGCAGTCAGGGTGGGCATCGGCGTCTTGAGACGCATCTCCCAGACGCCGGGCGAAATTGGTCGGAAGTGCGATGCCAGCTCCCGGCCCGCGGTTTGGCCGTCGATGGCGAAGTCGGCGATCACGCTAAGGCTCGAAAGGTCCAGGCCGCTCGCAGCATCCGCCATGCCGATGACGATGCGCGACAACGGCTCCGCGTTTACGCCGGCGCGCGGCAGCGTCACGGCCAGCGTCGGCAGCGTGCGGTCGGCGAACGGGCTGGTGCGCGGATCGGAACGCTCGGGATCGAAGCGCAGGTCGATCGAGCAGCCGAGGTCGATCCAACGAATCAACGTGCGATGGTCTTCATCCGACAGCCCCGCCACCTTGATCTTCTTGCCGTCCGGACCGACGTAGGTGCCGGCGACGGCTTCGGGAGGCGGCATCATGGTCAACTTCAACGGCTTGGCGGGAGTCTTGCCGCTCGCATAGAACGGCGCCGCGTCCGGGTAGCCGTCTAGGCGTTTGCCGAACAGGCGCCACGTCAACATGCTGGAGCGAGCTTGCAACTCTTTCACGTAGCGCGGGTTGAGGGCGAGATTCGCGTAGGTTCGGGACACCCC
>JBBREM010000109.1:0-9052 GCA_038202925.1 Fimbriimonadales bacterium
CTCACAGACCACAGGTTGTGGCTGGCTTTTGAGGATGGGTTCTCTCGCGAATTTTGTCTCAGCTACCTAGTGCCTTACGAAGCCGTTTTCTCCCCGCTTGCCGACCAGCAAGTCTTTGAACAGGCGGAAGTGAACTCCGCCCTGGGCACTGTTGTCCGGCCGAACGGGGCCGACCTTGATCCAGATGTGCTCTACCGCATCATGCGCGGGCAAAGCGTCGAGACTGCACGGGGCATCGCGTCGTGAAACCCGAGGATGATCGAGTCGTCCCAAAGGTATGAAGTCCGTCATCGTCGCCATTGTCGCCATGCTAGCGATCATCGCTCCCGCGCTCCAGCGCGTGGGAACCCTGAAAGGGCATGTCGATATTGGTCCGTTGCGCCCGGTCCAGAGGGTTGGCGAGAAGGAAGTCGTCCCGCCAGCCATGTACAAGCACTACAACGTAACCATCACAATGCCTGGCCCCCAGAATGGCCAGATGAAGAGTCAATTACTGCGCCTGGTGCGCAAAGTCGAGTTCGATGGCAAAGGGAATTTCACCGTCAAGCTTGCGCCCGGCACCTACCAAATCGGCATTTCGTCCGACGCTCCCGCGAGGAGGCTCCCCGAATCCAAGGAAGTCAAAATTACCGCCAACAGGACCGCGACTGTTAAGTTCTCTGTGGACACCGGGATTCGCTAAGACATGCGGCGAGATTCTGATCGATCGATGATTTCGCGAGCATGGTCGAACACCATCTCCGTTAGCGGATTCCACATGTGGTAAATCGCCGGTAGCTCTTCCATCGAGACGAGCTTTCGGCCAAGAGACTCCTCGGTCATCGTGATTTCGACCAGTTCGGAAACACGCGCCGCGTAGACGTCGGCCCACCGAACCTCTTTGCGCTCACTGATCTGGTAGCAGCCGATGTACTGCACATGAGTGAGCAAAGCACCCCCCTCTTCGAGAGACTCGCGGATGACGGCCTCAAGCGACGTCTCGTCCGGCTCAACCCGCCCGCTAGGAATGCACCAGCCCCGGTCCTCGATGTTGCAGATCAGCACTTGCCCATCAAGCCAAGGGAAAACCAGCCCGGCGAAGGCGCGAAGAGGTGCTCTGAACGGCGCGGGGAAGAACTGAAGACGTTGCCTTCCATAGGGGCCGGCAGGGAACTTCTTCAATACGCGACAACCTTACCGATGACCCGGTTCACCGCCACCGGGCCGAACGTACGGCTGTCTTCTGAGATGGCGCGATTATCGCCAAGCACGTAAATCGATGCCTCAGGCACCTTCAACGGCCCCATCGTAAGGAGCCAACTGGTTGGCACGTTATATGAGTCGACGGTCTCGCCGGCCAGCTTGTAGACGCGCTTGATGATGTATTCGCCATGCAGCTCGCTGCGCAGGACCACCAGGTCGCCGTGGCCAATCGGGCCGACCAGCCAATAAGCATGGCTGACGAGAACTTTCTTGCCGCTTTTCAGCGTCGGCAGCATGGAGTCCCCGGAGACGACAACCGTCGTGAAGTTCAGTCGAAAGAAGATGACGAAGAAGAAGACAAACAACAGCACCGCGCTAAACCCGGTGATGGCGCGGCGGTTCCGTTTGAAGATGCCCATGTGATCGTCCTGTCCGTGCCCGCCGCTTCCTCCGTGACGCAGCTATCCGCTACTATGGATATTCGGTGCGCAACTGAGAGCTATTGTAGCGGCAACGGTCTGGCGGTTGAAAGGGGGCTCTCCGGGTACAACACATCATCCGACCCCAGCGTATAGCTCTAATGGCGGTTACCCATCCTGCAAGTATGAACGAGCGAAATCTCGATGACGAGATGCTGATCCAGCGTGCGCAAAGCGGCGACCGGGCGGCTTTCGACCTACTGATTACGCGACATCAAATCCGCGCCTATCAGTATGCGTTTCGTCTCACGCGCAATTCGGAAGAAGCCTCCGATGTGGTCGCCGACGCCTTTGTTCGGGTCTATAACGCCATTCACAATTTTAAGGGCCAGAGCGCCTTCAGCACCTGGCTGTACCGAATTCTGACGAACTGCTTCCTCGATATACGCAAGAAGGAAAAGATCCGCCAAACTAGCTCGCTCGAATCGGCGATGCAAACTTCGGAAGGCGACGTGGAGCGCCAAGTCGAGGATCCAGGCCTGTCACCGCTCGAGGAAAGCGAAAAGATCGAGCGCGAATACCGGATCGAAATGGCGGTAAACAGACTTCCCGAATATCAGCGGGCGATGATCGTGATGTACCACGTCGAAATGCTCTCATACGAAGAGATTGCCGAGTCGTTGGACCTACCGGTGGGCACCGTTAAGAGCCGATTGAATCGGGCTCGACTGAGCCTTAGGGACCTCTTGATGAAAGATGCGGAACTTTTCAAAATCTGACTCAGTCAGTTACTGCGAGCCGAAGGTCAGGGTCTGGCTGACGGCGTCATTCGAACGGAAGGCAAGCGTTGGAGAGCGGCTTGATCTGCACGTTCCGCAGAGACAATTTGGTTTCCTTATTCTTGCCCTTCGCGAAGGGCGCTTGAAGCTATGACTAACGAGAAAGCAAGAGATTTCTTTTCCGCCTATTACGAGGGCACCCTCGAGCCCGGTCTGAGCGTCTCGCTGGCGCAACGGCTGAAGGCCGATTCCACCCTGAGCAACGAATATGCGTCCTTTGCTCGGGCAATGGATCAGCTCGGCACGCTCAAGTTTGAAGAAATTGCGTCGCCTGATGACCTCAACGAGAAGATTTCCGCTCGGCTCGACCGCTATATCTATGATCAGAAGCGCTCGGCCAAGCCCGCGCTTACTATTTGGCTCCGCAACCTGGGCTTTGGCACCATAGCCGCCGCCGCGATCATCGGGGCGGTCATTTCGCTGCGAGGCGGTTCGAGTTCAACCGCGCCTGCAGGGGTGTTCAATCCGCCTGCTCCTGCATCGGACAAGATTTCGTATTCCGTTTCGCCCGAGGGCGTAACCGTCAAGATTGCGCCGGCCACGTCAAAAACCATCATCGTCACCGATGACAAGGGCGTGGAGAAGAGCCGCGAAGTAGCAGGCGACGCCACTCACCCGGAGGTGGTGAATTTGCTCAAGAACGACGGACCGAACGCCGCGATCTTTCAGATTCGCGCCCTTGATGACCCCAGCGGAAGCTATGTGGCGATCCCCGGCAAGGTCCGAACGACCGTCAACGCGGGCGAAGGCACGATTGTCGACTTGGCCCAAGCGATGTCCAATTACTTCGGAGTTCCAGTGAGCCTAAAGGCACCGCGCCCGGCCGTTAAAGTGGCTTGGACGTTCGCTTCGCATAACCCGGTTGAAGAAGCGGGGAAGGCGCTCGGGCCTGGTTTTCGCGTGACTTTGCTCCAGAGCGACATCCTGCAGATCGAGCAGAATTAGCGCCGGGCGATGGCCTTGTCCAACTGAGCCTGCGCGTGCAGTCCCAGCCGCACCGAGGAGTAGTAATCCTTCACGTAGCCTTCGCGCGAGGCCAGAAGTCGCGGCTTCATCGCATCGATTGCAACCGCCTTATCATCGCGCACCAGCACGGGTATTGAGGCGAGAAACTCCGTGTCCTGTATTGAAAGCTGCGGCAAGCCGGTTCGCTGGCACCAGGAGAAGAAGAGTTGCTTGGACTTAGAGGTCATGCGCTCAACAAGCGCAGTATTTGTCCTCGCTTCGCGGGCCACTGAAGCGATGATCTTGCGATCCGCCGCGCTCGAACCCTTCTCGAAGAC
This sequence comes from Fimbriimonadales bacterium, assembly GCA_038202925.1. Taxonomy (GTDB): domain Bacteria; phylum Armatimonadota; class Fimbriimonadia; order Fimbriimonadales; family Fimbriimonadaceae; genus JAEVZK01. Next base: position 3,724 of record JBBREM010000109.1, read on the forward strand.
CGCAAGGTGTATCAGGGCTCGGCGCTGGAGGTTCGCACAATCAAAGAGGCTAACAAAATCCGAGTGTTTCAGTATCTGTGAAAGCCGGCACGCGAGCGCCGTGTCGGCGATTGCGCTGTGATTGTCGCCGGCGGAGGCATCGCGTTCCCCCGCATCAATCAAAATCGACGCCATGCGCGTCTGCGCTTCGAAAATCTGACTCTTAAGACCCTCGCTGCTGTTGTCTTCGTACGCGATCGGGGTTAACGGTTTCAGTCGGCCACGTTGGGCTCCAGCCAACCATTCCCGGGCGACCACCCTTATCTGGGTCGGGCGACTCTGTTCGAAGGAGACCGGACTCCCCGAGTCGGAGTCTTGGTGTCTCCAATGGCGCTGATCTGATGCTTCCTCTTTGAGGGCTGCCTGGGCATCGCGGACAAACGGAACGTATGCCTGGATCGACGCTTCCGTGCGGAAGTCGTTCGCCACTGTCTCGAAGTCGTCGGCAATGGAGCGCGCGTGGACACCTAGGCCAACGAGAAAAATCGCCGGCGCGCACACCATGGACCGATAAATCAACCGGCGGACTGACATCCGATGAATATCATCGGTTGCCCGTTGTTGTAACAGGAGCTTTTCAGCCCCCGAAAGCGCTCTCCCAAGCATTCGGAAACTCCAATCCCGTCCCGCGACTAATCGGGACTATGTGCTTAATTTGACTGCGAGGAATGGGAAGGGTTCGCTAAGGCATCTACAATAACGGTTGTTCGAGGTGTAAGCCGAAAACAAATATGAACCAAACACGGGTCCTCAGCTGGGAGGCTCATCTCATCCAGCGAGCATCGGAAGGCGAAACGATTGCCTTCGAATTGCTCATCGACCTTTATCGAAGCACCTTACAGAATCTCGCGATGCGCATGCTGCGCAATGCGGACGATGCCTACGATGCGGTGCAGGAAACGCTGATCAAGGCGTTTAAGCACATCAAGGAGTTCGACTCAAGCCGGCCATTCAAGCCCTGGCTATGCCGGATCTGCTCCAATTGCTGTGTCGATGTCGTGCGGAACCGACGTCATTCAGGCGAGCCTCTTGATCAGCACGAGCACATGCTGCAAGATCAAGGCGAATCGCTCGAGCACAAGGCGACCGGCAATGTGATTCAAGGGCAGCTTCTGGCCGCCATCTCGCGCTTGCCGGAGAACTACCGGCGAATCATCATGATGCGCCACTTCCAGCACAAGGATGTCATCCAGATCGCCCAGGAGCTCGAGAAGCCGGAAGGCACGATCAAGAGCTGGCTATTCAGAGCGCGCGCGCTGCTAAAGAAGGATCTCCAGATAGCTCTCGGCTAGTTTAGGCCCATGGGCGGTGGCTGAACGATGAACACCGGAATGGTCTCGCTGTGCAGGATGTCGCCCTGCACCGAGACCATGATCCGATGCACTCCGGTCTGCGACAGAGTCACACCCTGGATCGGAGCGTAAAAGAAAAAACGCACGGTGTCGCTACCCACTTGGTGCGGCACCTGGGCATTGAGCTCGCTCTTCAAGACCTCCCGGTTATCGGGCCCCACCAGCCTCACCGAAAGCTGAATCTGGCGCCCAATATCGTCTCCCTCAAACTCGATATGGCAGGCAATGAAGAATGGAGGATGCTCGATTGGCAGCTTATCGGTGCGCACATCGTCAAAGATCCCAACCAGATTGTGCCGCCCGTTCTCCAGCTTGCACACATACTCGCAGAGCTTGCACAGGAGAACACGCATGGGTTGAGGTTACCGTTCCCGTGAGGAGTGCATGATCCCAACTCAGATCAGAGATCAGGGATCAGAGATCAGAGTTTAGGAGGTCACAGACCACGGACCACGGATCATGGATCACGGATCTACGCACCTGCCGGTACCATGAACCCAATGCCCACCGATTCTCAGGTTCTCGAAGCCCTCAAGGTCGTGGTTGATCCCGACCTCCACCGAGACATCGTCACGCTCGGCTTCGTCAAGGATCTCGTCATTGACGGGGGCGTCGTTGGGGTCACGATCGAGCTGACGACTCCCGCGTGTCCGGTTAAGGAAAAGTTGGAGCAAGAGGTTCGCGACGCGATTCTCGGAGTGGATGGCGTAACCGAAGCTAACATTGCGATGACGGCCCAAGTGCGCGAGCGCCTGGACAAGCCGCAAGACATTCTGAAAGAGGTCAAACACGTCATTGCCATCGCCAGCGGCAAGGGCGGCGTGGGCAAGAGCACAGTAACGGTGAACTTGGCCGTTGCACTGGCCGCAACTGGCGCGAAGGTGGGCATCTTGGACGCCGATGTCTACGGCCCGAGCATTCCCATGATGATGGGCGCGGCAGACGAGAAGCCCTTCACGCAAGCGGACAAGATCGTCCCCATCGAGCGATTTGGCGTGCAGCTCATGTCCCTCGGCTTCCTGCTCGAAGAGGGCCAGGCCGTGCTGTGGCGCGGCCCGATGGTCGCGGGCACCGTCAAGCAGCTTCTGCAGGACGTCGCGTGGGGCGAGCTTGACTATTTGCTCGTCGATTTGCCGCCGGGCACTGGGGACGCGCCTATGTCCCTCGCCCAACTCGCTCCCCTGACCGGAGTCGTCATCGTCACCACACCTCACAATGTCGCGGCCAACATCGCGGGCAAGTCCGTGCATCTGTTCCGACGCCTCAATGCAGCGATTCTCGGGGTCGTTGAGAACATGGGGACCTACGTCGACCCCGAGACCGGCAAGGAGATCCGCATGTTCGCCGGAATGAGCGGGGAAGCGCTCGCCTCCGAGCTGCATGTGCCTTATTTGGGCTCGATCCCACTCGACCCCAAGGTAAGTCGTGCCGGAGACGAGGGCGTCCCCGCCGTGATTTCATACCCCTCGCTGCCCCAAGCCCACGCCTTCCGAGAAATCGCCGGCCGTCTCGCTCAGGAGACCTCGATCATGACGATGAGCCGGGAAGCCAAGCCCGAACCCGCGCCGGTGTAGTCGCGGTAGACTCAAGGAGCAGAAGCACCATGCCAAAACGAGTCGAAACCATCGTGCTGCACGACAGCTCAACGCCGATCATCGGCGACGTCCAGAAAGGCGGCAATGTCGTCATCACGTCGCTGGATTACCTGCTGAATCAAGCTCGGGCGAACTCGCTGTGGCCGCTCACCTTTGGCCTCGCCTGCTGCGCGATCGAGATGATGTCGACGGTCGCCTCCCGCTTCGATCTCGCCCGCTTCGGGTCCGAAGCGTTCCGCGCCACGCCGAGGCAGGCCGACGTGATGATCATCGCCGGGCGACTGAGCAAGAAGATGGCGCCGGTTCTGCGCCAGATCTACGACCAGATGCCCGAGCCCAAGTGGGTTATTTCCATGGGTGCCTGCGCGTCAAGTGGCGGCGTGTACAACAACTATGCGATCGTGCAAGGCACCGATCAAGTCGTCCCGGTCGACGTCTATGTCCCAGGCTGCCCGCCTTCGCCCGACGCGCTGATTTACGGCGTGCTCAAGCTCCAAGAGAAGGTCAAGAGGCTGAATGCCCGTTCGCTGAAGGATCTCAGAATGGTCGAGACGACACCACGCGAATTGGAGGCGTCTTGATTTTGGATTGTCGATTTGCGATTTTGGATTGCATGCTACACCGCGCAAATCTCCAATCCACGATCCACAATCGGGAGAATCGGTCATGGAACTGATCCGTGACGTCGTCAGGCCCGTCCTCGCCGGCTTTGGCATCACAGCGCGACGGCTAAAACATCGCAAAGTGACGGTCATGTATCCCGAGGAGGTTCGGGAGCAATACCCGCGCACGCGCTGGCGTCACTTCCTCACGCGCTACGAGAGCGGACTCGAAAAGTGCATCGGCTGCTCGCTTTGTGCTGGCGCGTGTCCGGCCCGATGCATCTACGTTGAGGCGGCCGAGAATACCGATGCCGAACGCTTCTCGCCCGGCGAGCGCTACGCGGTGCGCTACGAGATCAACATGATCCGCTGCATCTTCTGCGGCTACTGTCAAGAAGCCTGCCCCACGGGCGCCATCGTCCTGCGCAAGAACTTCGAGCTGGCCGATTACAAGCGAGAAGATTTCGTCTACACGAAGGAGATGCTCCTAGAAAAGTACGCAGGCGAGTCCGACGAGCCGTATGTCGGCAAGTATCAGAATCAGTAGGGGCAAGGCGTGCCTTGCCCGATCACAACACAGTAGGGGCAAGGCGTGCCTTGCCCGAATCGCAATCACAGTAGGGGCAAGGTGTGCCTTGCCCGACAGGGCCTCAAGTTCTCAACCTAAGCCGGAACTCCCAAAAACGCTCTTCCGCCGCGTCCGGGGAACCCTCCTGATTTTCTCGATCGCGAACCCACGTGTCAGGATTGCAACGCACATAATGCGCGATCTCTTCGAAATCCTCGTCATCCTGCACCACATGTTCGTAATAACTCCGTTGCCAGAACTTCGCCCCGGGCGAACCTCGAAGCTCATTGACCCGTTTCGTGATCGCTGACTTGAAGCTGCCCACAATCTGAGGAAGAGCCCCCGATAGCGGAGCGCCGAACTCCAGAAATAATCCGCGTTTGCCTTCGCCTAGCCGTGGGCTGTCGCGAACAATCGTGAGCAAGGCGTGAATGTGGTTCGGCATGACGACGAATTCGCAACTTTGCAGATATGGCCGCTTCTGCAACGTCTGACGCCACTCCTCCTCGATGATCTTGCCAAACTTGGACAGGTGCACGCCATCTTTTGCGATCCGCGACAGGGAACACTTACGCGCATCCGTACAGACCGTGACGAGATAGGATCCGTTCGCCCCGTAATCGCGCCCGTACAACCGCACTGAACGCCTCTGCGGCAACACGTCACGATTAAACCCAATACGTCGGGCACGGCACGCCGTGCCCCTACGGTTTGACCACAACCGCCTTCACCGGCGGACACAGCACATATCCAAACGTGTCAAGCGCCGCTTCCCGCGCCGTCTCAATCCCCAGATTCAGCTCAAAGACCGCCTCCGGGCTGTGCATTTCAACGAGCTGCACTTTCTCGGTCGCTCCCCCTCGCGCGATCAGCTTGAAACGCAGCCTAAAAGGAACTGGTGTGCCGGTCTGCCGCACGGTGACGTACACCTTCGTGCCGTTCGGCGTCTTGATCCCCTGCGCGTCAACGATCTCCAGCTTCGGGAACACCGCCCCTGAGATCCACTGCCGCCAGAACCAGTCCAGCTTCTGCCCCGACGATTTCTCGAAGTACGGCCGCAGGTCATACCAGGTCGTATCCTTCCCACGCCGATCCGCCACGATCGCCTTTAGCCCGGCAAACAGCTTGTCGGTGCCGATCTCGTTCTCCAGCATCCGCATCGCGTACGCGCCG
>JBBREM010000110.1:0-8937 GCA_038202925.1 Fimbriimonadales bacterium
GACCGCGTTGCCCTCTCTCGCCTTGGAAATGGCGATGGTGATGTTGTCCTTGCCGTTCAGCCGCGAATACGCTGTCCGCTCGCGGGTCCCGTCGACGATCGTGGCGACGTCGGATAGGCGCACCGTCTTCGTCGACGATCCCCCACCGCTATTTCCCTTGTTGTCAGAGACGGTGAAGACCATGTTCTGCACCTGGCTGGCATCGGTGAACTGGCCGAGGACGCGGACGGAGAACTCTTGCGATGGCGAGACGATTCGGCCGGCGGGGATGTTGCCGGTGGCCTGGGAGACCGCTCGCTGTACGTCGTTAATGCCGATTCCGTAGGCGAGGAGCTTGTCCTTCTTCACCTGAACCTGTATTTCGCGAACGTCGCCGCCAATCACGTCGGCGGAGGAAACCCCCGGGATCTGCCCGAACTTGTCGATGAGTTGCTTGTCGACAAGGTCGCGCAAGTCGCGGCTGTTGAGCGTCGTACTGTTCACGGCTAGGTACAGCACCGGTTGAGAGCTGAAGTCGTTCTTGCTGACCGTCGGTTTGAGAGCGTCCTTCGGCAGCGCATTCGTAACCTGATCGACCTTGGAACGGACGTCGCTCAGCGCGGTGTCCATATTCGTTTCAAGCTCGAAAGCGATGCTAACGATCGAGACGCCCTCGCGAGACGTGCTCGTCACTTCGCGGATGCCGTTGACACCTGAAACCGCGCTTTCGACGGGCCTTGAAATCAGGTTGTTGATTTCCTCTGGCCCGGCACCCGGATACGCGGTGAACACGCTGATGCTGCCGAAGTTGACCTCGGGGTTCAGCTCCTTGCGCATGCCGTTGTACGACATGTAGCCGATCAGGATCGCGCCCAGCATGAGCATGAGCACGAAGACCGGTCGGGCGATGGCGGATTTTGTCAGACCCATGTTGCTTAGCCTCCGACCACGCCTGCAATCGGTGAATTGGAGGCGGTCGTCTTGGCCACCTCCACGCGTACTTTGCTTTTCTCGTTCAGGGCTTCTTGGCCGCGAACGACGACCTTCTCTCCCGGGGCCAGCCCGCTTACGATCTGGATCGAGTCGCCCTGCCGCAAGCCCGTCATCACCGTCAGCGCCTTCACCGCGTCCGCGCCGTTCAGGACGAAGACAACCTGCTGATCCTTGTACGGCACGACTGCCGTGGCGGGAACGAGGATGGCGTTGGGAATCGTGCGGAGGGTGATCACGCCGCGAGCGAACATGCCCGGCTGGATGCCGGCGGTTAAGCTGTCGAAGCTGATCCGCACCGTGAACTGACGGCCGACATCGGAGCCGACCGGACTGATCGCCGCCACGTGGCCCATGAACAGGCGGCCCTGAATCGCGCTGAGGGTGATCGCCACCGCCTTGCCGGGAGCAACCCGGGTGATTTCGCTCTCCGGCACGTTGCCGTCGATGTAAGCCCCGCCCGAGCCGACCACATGCGCGATCGTCGTGCCGGGTCCGACGATCTGACCCGGCTGCGCCGGCTTGCCCGAGACCCGACCGCTAAACGGGGCCCGAATCTGCGAATCGCGGATCGCTTGGTTGGCCACGTCGACCTGCGCTCTGGCCGATTGAACCGCCGCCCGCGCCGACTGGACCTGGTCATTGTAAAGCACGTCCAGCTCTTTTTGCGATTTCGCCTGGCGAACCTGCTCCTCCGCGCTTCGCACGGACTCGACGGCGACCTGGATATCTTCCTCGCGGGCGCCGCTGGTCTGCATCGCCTGATTCTGGAGCGCCGCGTTGTATTGGGTCAGCGCCTGCATGTACACGTTCTGCGCGGTATCGAGCTGAGTGCGGGGAAGGGCGCCCTGCTCGACCAGCATCGTCTTGCGATCCAGGTCCTTCTGGGCCGTATCCATGTTGGTCTTGGCCTGCTTCACCTGATAGTCCACCTGGAGCCGCTCTTCCTTTCGCGCTCCGGCTCGAAGTTTTCGTAGTGTTGCCTGCGCCGAGGCAAGCTGCGCCTGCGCGGACCTCACCGCCGCGCTCGATTTGGAAGGTCCGATCTTCGCGTTGGCGATCGCTTGCGAAAGCTGCGAGCTGGCCGAGGACAATCCCGCTAGCGCCTGTCGAAGCTGCGCCTGCTGGGTGCTGGTGTCTTGCGTGGCGATCAGGGCACCACCGACAACCGGGTCGCCGTCGCGGACAAATACCGCCGTCAGCTTTCCCGACTGCCTGGCCCCTACCGCCGCATCTTCGCCAGACGTCACCTGTCCGGTGATCTCGAGCGTTTCGCTCAGCGGCTGCGTAATGACCGGCATCACGCTGATTACCTGAGTGGGATCGGAGATGATCTTCTGGGTCGCTTTCGCCTGCTGCTGAGCTTGGCGATCGACGCAACCCACCGCCACAAGGGCGAAGGCTCCGGAAATGGCGAAAAGTAAGGGGCGATTCACTTGGTTTGTTCCTTTCCCGGCGCGGCGGGCGCCGTCACGTTGTCCGCTCCCAGCGCTCGCTGGAGCTGAGAGTAGGCGTTCAGATAATCGTATTTGGCGGCGACGAGCGAGGTGCGCGCCTGGGTGAGCTGCGTTTCCGCGTCGGTGACCTGCAACAAAATGCCTTCCCCGGCCTGGTAGCGCAGGCGAGCAAGCCGCAGGTTCTCGTCCGCGACCGTCACCTGCTGCTCGGCAACGCTCAATCGCTGGCTTGAGTTCTCCAGGTTCGCCATCGCCTGCCGAACCTCCTGCGAAATCGATTCCAGGAGCTGGTCGTATTGAATGCCCGCCTGAATCTCGTCTTGCCGAACCTCCTCAACCCTGGCATGAGTCACGCCGCTGTCGAAGATGGGCCAACTCAGAAGAAGCGTTCCCGAAGCATTGGTCGCCCTCTGCCCGCGAAAGGGGTCGAGATTGCGCGAGTAGTTGAGGGTGGCGTTGAGGGAGGGCAGCAGCCCGGCGGCTTGCGCCTTGCGCACGTTTTCAAGTGACTTGCGCCGAAAGAGGATCGCCTTCGCCTCCGGGCGCTGAGCTTGCGCCGCACTGCGAAGCTGCCCTTCATCGGCCGGTTTGGGCGGTAGTTGATCGATGTCGACAAGCTGCACCGGAGCATCGATTGGGCGGGCTAGCGTGGCATTGAAATTCGCGTTCGCGATATCGAGGTTGTTCTGGGCGGTGATTAGATCGGCCTGCGACTGCTGCACCTGGGCTTGGGAGCGCAGAACATCCACCCGGGCCGCCACTCCGCCCTTTTCCAGCAATTGCGTGTTCTTGAGCTGGTCCTGAGCATCGGCGAGCGCCTGTTGCTGCACTATGACTTGCCGTTGCGCGCGCAGCACCTGGAAGAAAGCCTGCCGGGCCGCGAGCTTGATGTCGTTTGCGGAAGCGGAAAACGTCTGCTCGGTCGCCCGGAGCTGGTCCTGCGCGGCCCGAGCCGTGGCGGAAAGCGCGGGGCTAAAGAGCGGCATCGCCACCTGCGCGGTTACCGTCTTGGAGTCGATTGGCGACGTCTGAAACGTCTGCCCGCCGAAGCTGGAGGTGCCCGCCTGATCGAAGCGCGTGTAATTGGCGCCCACCGTGGCCCTGGGGCCAAGATTGCCCCGAGTCTCATTCACGACCGCGCGCTGCCTCGCGACTTGACTCTGCGCGAGCCGCACGGTGAACCCATGCTGCAGGGCGATCGCCACTGCCTCATCGACCGTCATCGGGCTGGATTGCAGCGTTGCCGCTCCGAAAAGGGCAATCGGTATCCAGATGGGCACCTAGCCGACCTCCGTGTCTTCGGCCCGGTCGAGCATGGCGCCAAAATCGTCGAGAAAGGCCCGCGCCGAATCGATCTTGAAGACCATCAATCCGTGGTGGGCGGGGTGCTTCATGATGAGCAGCTTGTCGCCCTGCTGCATGCCCATTTCCGCTCGCGCATCGGATGGAATCACGATCTGGCCCCGCTCGCCGACGGTAACCGATCCATAGAAGCATTCATCGAAGTGGCTCCCTTTCTTCACTTTCTGAGAAATCATATTTTTCATACCGATCTTACCAGCGCCCAGTTGCGAGGTCGTAGGCCTTGCGCAAGGTTGGTGCAGATCGAGAGTACGGGTTCGGGTAAGTTCCTGCGGATGCCTCTACCGTTAGCCGCCTGCACCATTCTTGCTGCATACGCGTTTCCGCTGGGGGGCATAAGACCCACGCAGAGTCCGCCGGAGCGCGTAGAGCACGGGCCCATCTCCACCCGCAACGGCCGTGTCGTCTGTCTGCCGTTCCTCAGATTCGTGCCGCGAGTGGACTTGCTTGGCGAGGGCCAGTCATCGCTCGAGACCGGTCTGCAGATCGCGAACGACGCGCGGCGCATTCCAAAATCGACGGCGCAGCCGGCGTTGGTCGAGGAAGATGCGGAGACCCAACGCCTCTCGTTCCTATACAGCCGCGGAATGAAAGGGAACTGGGAGGCCTCCGTCGAGGTCCCGTTTCTCGCCCGCAATCCTGGCGTTCTGGATAACGCGATCAACTGGTGGCATCACCACGTTCTTGGCGGGCGGTTCCGTGTGCGGGATGAGGAACCTACCTATCGCTCGGTGGTGACCGAGCCCGGGGCCGGCACGCTCGGCTCGGCGACGGGGCTGGGGGACATCTCGCTTTTTGCTCGCAAGCGGCTGAACGGTCGCGTCATCGTCGGGGCCGGCGTGAAGCTGCCCACCGGCAACGCACGGAGGCTGCTCGGGAGCGGCAGCGCCGATGCCGGCATCAACGTCGAGTATCGGACTCGTCTTTTTGGCCGGATGCAGCTCGATGCAGCGCTCGGAGTCGTCGCGCAAGGCCGAGGGAAAACGCTGAAGAACTCGCGCGGGCTCGTGCATCAAGAGCTGGTTGCCCTCACCTACCGGATGAACGGGCGAGACTCCTGGACCGCCCAGTGGCAGGGCGAGAGCTCCCCGACGCGAACCGGGATCGCCCAGTCGGATGATTTCCACGCGATGCTGACCTTCGGCTACGCCCACCGCTGCTCCGATGGCCAACGACTTGAGCTGTATTTCAGCGAAGACCGCGACCTCGTTCCCGGCTTCCCCCTGCTCGTGAACGTCGCCCCCGACGTCACCATCGGCATGCGCTGGGTTCGGCGATTCTAGCTTGGCTAATGTCCCCCAGTGGCGGGGACATTCCTGTCCCAGACTCCGGCGAAGCCGGAGCCCCGGGATGCCGTAGCCCAAAGAATCTAAGAAGATTTCGCGCGTGGCACACCGCTTGCAACTAGCCAACTGCGATGCGCATCATCCAGGCGAGCCCGTCCGATCCCACCCGAGCGATCGAGCACGCATGGGTGCTCGGCGCTAAAGCGATTGCCTGGGATCTGCGCGAAGACTGCGCCGACGCGGTGCGGGCGGCAACCGCGGCTAAGTTGAGAAGCGACGGCTGGTACTCCGTAGCCCGCGACCCGCAAGCAGCCGAAGAGCACCCCGAGTGGATGCACGCCCCCGAATGCAATGCGTGGCTGGGTGGCAAGGCGCGCCCCGACCACCACACCCTCGTCGCCCCGTACATCTCGATCAATAATCGCGAAGCGTTCGAATATGCCCGCGCCAGGCTGCTCGACCGCGTAATCGAGAACGATTGGTGCGTTCGGCTGTGGCTAAGTGACATCCAAGGCGCGCCCTCCGGATGCGGATGCGGAAATCCGAGCTGCCGAAGCTGGGACAATTCGCCGGGGCCGAAAATTGTTGAGGAGAGCCCATACGATCTGCCGGACCGCTTCTTCTCGGAAGAGTTTTTCGAATCCGCGATGATGGCGATCTGGGACCTCGACCGACCGGTCCAAGTGTCGCCCGTGCTCTGCCCACAAGGCGGCAGCGGGGTCGTGACTGGGGGCGTTGAAGAGCCGGATGGGGCCGCTATTTCGTGCCGAGGCGACCTGCCGAGCGCCATCGACTACTGGCCGGAGCTTCTCGATCGATTTCGGTCGTGGGCTGGCTCACTCTTCGTGCCTCAACTGGGCATTCTGCTGATGTGCGACGCACTGGGGAAGGACGACCCCGTGTACGGCTCGCCGCGGCAGTGGCCGGTCCTCGCTCACGGCCACTACGGAACCGATCTGTTCCCCTGTGTCGAGCCCGCCGATGCTGAGTGGTTCGAGCATTGCCTGGTGCTGCTCGACGCCCCGCAAACCTTCTGGCCGGTCCCCGCGCCGGCTGGCTACGAACCCGCGCTTCGGACGGTCAACGCTTAGTTGTCGCCGGAAAGCCCGAAGGCCCCGCGCAAGATGGTGAAATCCGCCAAGGACACTGAACCGCTTCCATTGAGATCGGCATTGGAGTTCCAGTTCGGATCCCCACTCGAGCTTCCGAACGCCGCCCGCAGCGCAGTAAAGTCGGCAAGACTCACCGCGTTGTCTCCATTGACATCGCCGTTCACCAACGTAAACGCTAGGTTGGAGATGCCTAGGTAGGTCAGCGATCGGCTGCCAACCTTCTGCCGAAGCCAGTGCGGTCCTTTCACTGCAATATCGTAGCTGCCGTCTGGAGCCGCCGTTCTCAGGCTGAAATGCCCGCTCGCGTCGAGCAGCAAGGTCTGCGAGTCGACCGCCGACGATGAGCCGGCCGGCCTAAGCTCGACGGTAACCGGCGTACCTGCCACCGCTCCCGAGCTGTAATTCTGCAGCGTAACCTGGCCGGAAACGAGAGCCTTGTATCCGTACTGCCTCAACTGATCGAGGCTTCCATAAAAGACGTCGGCGTCTACGGGCCCGCTAACCCCAGAAACCGTTTCGCGGTCGCTGTACTGCCGCATCGCGACGAAGGGCCAATCGGTGGCAGGAGCTGCGGCGTTCGCGTCGTAGTCCCACCTTGCCAGCCAAAGCCCATAGTCGCTGTTCACCACGCCCGCCCAGTTGTAGGAATTGTTCGCCGACAGGTTAATGTAGAGCAACGGCTTGACTCCAAATCTCGCTTGGACGGTGTCCAGCCAGGTCTTGCACCAGCCGACGACGTCGCCTGAGTAACTCTCTTCGAAGTCAAGCACCGCAAATTGCCCTTGCTCGAGATGCCCCACAACGTCCGCGAAATGGTTGGCTTCGGTCGTTGCCGCATTGAGCTGAGGGTAGGCGTAGTGGTAGAAGCCGATTTCCATCCCCCGCTGTTCGGCGCCTGACCGATTTTGGGTGTAGAGGTTGTCCAGGCCGGTCGCTCCGTAACTGGCTCGAATCACCGCAAAGGAGGCTGCGGAGCTCAGCGACGTATAGTTCACGGTGCCATTCCACTTCGACAAATCGACTCCGTAGATTTTGGCCGTCATCGGCGACGGCCCGGAGAAGAATTGCTCCGCTCTTCCGTAAGAGGGGTTATGCCCCATGGTGGCTCGCCAGTCCAGGTCGATCTTGAGCTGCGCGGATGACCAGGCGCATAGGCCCAGAACCATCGCCGTTACCGCGGCCTTAATCAAAATCGGCATGCCGAGTGGATTGTATATCAAGTTCGGCCAGTCAGTGGCGGGGACATTCCTGTCCCCGCTCGGGCAAGGCCCGAGCAAGATAGCCAGTCTCTGGGTCCCAACGACTCAACGACCCCAACGACCCAGTAGCCAGCGGTAAGCTCCACCTCATGCTCGACCCGCGCGTCACGAAGCTAGCGGAGCTTCTCTGCACCCACTCGACCAAGCTCACCGCCGACGATAAGGTGCTCATCCACGCCTTCGATATCCCCGAAGAAGCGATCGCTGAGGTTGTGCGAGTGGCCCAAAGCAGGGGCGCGCAAGTCGCGGTGAGGCTGGAGCAGAACCTCGTCAAGCGCCAACTCATGCATGGCATGAGCGTCGATAATGCCCGCACCATTGCCGACATCGAGAAGTACGAGATGGAGCGCATGACCGCCTACATCTCCCTGCGCGGCTCGCACAACTACGCCGAGCTTGGCGACGTACCCGAGGACATCCAAAAGATGTGGGCCAAGGAGTACGCGACACCAGTGGTCTTCGGGGTCCGGGTACCAAAAACCAAGTGGGTCGCCCTCCGCTGGCCCACCCCCGGGATGGCGCAGCAGGCCAACATGAGCACGCCCGCCTTCGAGCAGTTCTTCTTCGACGTGTGTACCCTCGACTATGCGAAAATGGAAAAGGCTTGCAAGCCGCTGCAGGACTTGATGAATCGCACCGACATGGTGCGCATCACCGCCCCCGGCACCGACTTCAGCCTCTCGATCAAAGACATCGGCGCCGTGCCCTGCACCGGGCTGCGCAACATCCCTGACGGCGAATGTTTCTCCGCCCCGGTGCGCGAGTCGGTGAACGGCATCGTGCAGTTCAATACGGTCTCTCTCTATCAGGGGACTGAGTTCAAAGACATTCGCTACGTCATCAAGAATGGCCGCATTGAGGAGGCCTCGGCAGGGGCGAACACCGCCAAGATTAACGAGATTCTCGACACCGATGCGGGTGCTCGCTACTTCGGCGAGTGGTCGCTCGGGTTCAACCCCTACGTGCTGCATCCGATGAAAGACACCCTGTTCGACGAAAAGATCGCCGGCTCATTCCACTTCACACCCGGCAATGCCTACGACCCACCCGGCGGCAACGGCAACAAGAGCTCGATCCATTGGGATACCGTGCTCATCCAGCGGCCCGAGTACGGCGGCGGCGAGGTCTACTTCGACGACGTGCTCATCCGCAAGGACGGGTTGTTTGTGCGAGACGAGTTGCTGGCCCTAAACCCCGATCGACTCGGCTGATCGTGGCCCGCCTGACGGCTGGCAATAATCTAAGGTTGGCCGGTTAGCCGCACCGCCATCGGTAAATCGGGGGACAATGAAGTCTTGACGGCTCAGGCCGTTCCTGCCGAGCTATGAAACCAGAACAGCTTCAGTTGTCTAAGGACGATTACGTCTCGCTCGGGATGTTTCGGGCGGCCATTCGGCGGTTCGTTCGGTTTTCCGAAGAGGGTTCGCGCGGCGCGGGCATCACGCCCCAAAAACATCAGGCCATGCTCGCCGTCATGGCTCAGCCCGATCGC
>JBBREM010000111.1:0-8692 GCA_038202925.1 Fimbriimonadales bacterium
TTAATATTTGGCCTCCTATTCGCCGGGGCCGCTTTGGCTGCCGGAAGAGCCCTCGTCATTCCTCACGTCCTCGAGCGATCGGGCACGATCCTCGGCGTCGGATACAACCCGTCCGGTGCGCTTACCAAGTTGGACCAGTTCGGCCGCCCATCAGGCAGAAGCCCGCTCTCGCTCGATTTCTCGCCGGAGGGCAGTGCGCCCGTGCTCTTCCAGGCCGTGGAGGACCTCTCGCTAGCCGGATCCCAGGGCATCAGCCTCACGGCTCCGTGGTCGATCCACGAGTGCGATACGAGGGGACCGGGCCAGCCAGGGGGCGGCATTATCGCCGGAGCGAGCTCCATCGTCGGAATGACGATCCCGGCGCTGGACGGTAGCTCCAAAGACACGGGCTACATCAAGATCGAAATAGGTGCCGCGGGCTTCAACCCGAAGGAGTACAGCGTCACGAGCAAGGAAGAAAAGAAGATCATCGTCAAGCAAAAGGCTTGGCTGACTAGCAACTTCCGCTGTAGTATCGACGGCGTTACCGACAGCGTTCTATCGGTCAGTTCCATCCACGTCCAAGCGGGCGACGTGAACGGCGACGGAGTCAATGAACCTCTTAGCTCACCCAGCCAACCCATCGTGACCGTCCCCCTATCGTCGCTCGGCAAAATGCGCGATTGGATGAAGGACGCCTACGACAAGAAGGTAGTTCGCACGCTCACCGTCACGGTTACCGACAGCCTTGGCAACACGCTCTTCTCGGTTATTGGTGGAGTGTTGCCGGTCGGGTTCGGCCTCGACAATCCGTTCGATTTCTTCCGACTCGATTCCAACACGCCGATCGCGGTGCAGATGCGCTATGTCGGCACCGTCACGATCGTCAAGTAGTCGCCATTGACATATCGCCCCGGCAAGCCTTCGCCGGGGCTGATTTACCTAGCTCAATTGCTAGCTCGTAAGCTTCTTTGCAAATCACCGCCCGGATCGCGTGACTTCGGCTTATAATGTTGCCAGCGGCATACGCAATTTCACTGCGCGAATGCCTTTATTTGAGAGAGAGGGTATCCGGATCGGCAATCTAACAGTTTCGCATGAAGCGCCCCTTGTTGCGCGTTCATCGTCACGCCGCCTGGTCCGGCGACAACTCTTTAGACACGTTCGAGACGCATTCCAGACACCTTGGAGGCAGTCCATATGCAAAAGAAATTAGAACACTTGGCTCAGGAAACCGGCGAGCGTGAGCTATCACGCCGTCAAATCCTGAAAGGCGCGGCGGTAGTGGCACTTGCCGCTAGTGCGCCCGCGATTCTTGCCACACCGCCCCGCCAGCAAGTCCGGAGGCGCATGGAGTTAGCTCCGACATCGCCGGCAAGGGTCTATATGGCAGCGGCGACGTTGCTCCATGACGGGCGCGTTCTCGTCACTGGAGGATACGACCGGCCGGCAACTGACGAGTTGGGCGCGCGGCCGTTGAGCTCCGCGCTTATCTTCAACCCGCAAGACGGCTCCTGGGTAGCGGCGGCATCGATGTCGACGCCACGTGCCCGGCATGCCGCGGTCACCCTTCAGGATGGCCGAGTTGCGGTGCTCGGGGGAATGTCGGTCAACGCGACTTCTTCCGTTGAGGTGTACGACCCTCAAAGCAATCGTTGGACGTACGCCAAATCGTTGTCGCAGCCGCGCTACGATCACGCCGCTGTCGCGAACGGCAGCAGCATTTATGTAGTAGGTGGCAGCTCGGAATCGGCGATGGCAGGGGTTGAACTAATCCAGGCACTAGAGCCGACGATCGATTAGGTTTTTGATAGTAGGAGGAAAGATTAAATGGCCGTAGATATGTTTTTGAAGATCGATGGAATTGAAGGTGAGTCGACAGACAACCGCCATAAGGGAACGATCGAGATTTCTTCGTTCAGTTGGGGCGTCTCGAATACATCAACCCGTGGAGGCGGGGGAGGCGGGGGTGCCGGGAAAGTCAATTTCCAGGACCTGAGCTTCATGTCTCGAGTCAGCAAGGCGTCGCCTGTGCTCTTCCTGGCTTGTTGCAAGGGGAATCACATTCCGAAAGCCACGCTCTTTGTGCGGAAAGCTGGCGGCGAGCAGCAAGATTACTTCGTCCGGGTGCTTCTGGAAGAAGTCTTGGTCAGCAGCTACCAGACCGGTGGTTCAAGTGGAGAGGACAGTCCGACGGAAAGCTTCAGTCTTAACTATACGAAGATTGAGTACGACTACAAGAGTCAAAACGCCGATGGCGTGGGCGTCCTGATCGGCGCCTTCTGGGATCTCGCGAGAAACAGGGGCGGACTCGTTACTCCTTAGACGGTATAGCGCCTCGTGCCCGGCATTGCCTCTGTCGCGTTATGCGGCAGGGGCAATTCAAGTATTGGGTGACCGGCTTTTCTACTAGGTCTTTGATGTTGCGGCAATATCCGCAGGTTCCGTGTTAAACAATGAACTGTCCTTTTTGGGACGGAGAGATTACTATGGCTAATAGAATTATGCTGACGGTCGCGGCATCCGCGCTCACTATGGTGAGCCAGGCCGCCACCTACACGGTCGACGATGACCGGGCACAGCGCCCGAACGCCGACTTCACCTCGATTCAGGCCGCCGTTAACGCGGCCGCCCCGGGCGATCGAATCCTCGTGTACCCGGGCATGTACAACGAACATGTCGATATCACGAAGACGCTCACCGTACTTGGCGTACGAGGGCACGACAACCACGATGACAATGACGATGCGGATCACTGCAACGGCAACCCGCATCGCGAGGCCGTGATCACACCGCCGGCGGGCGGGGGCGTGATCGGCACCGTCTTCATCGGAGCCAACAACGTGCGGTTCGACGGATTCACCGTCACTGGAAACGCAGACGGACCGGGGATCTACACCTCGGCCACGTTCTCCGGCTATATGATCGCGCGCAATCTGGTTCGCGACAATGTATTCGGACTATATCTAAACAGTAGTGGCGCCATCCAAAGCAGCGTCGAGTCGAACTGCTTCGTGAAGAATGTTCGTCCCGGAGCCGCTTCGGGCAATGGCATCTATTCCGATCAGGGTCTCGGTACCGCGCGCATCGCGGGCAATGGCTTTACCGGCCACACGAACACCTCGATCATCACGGCTGGGCCCGCCAACGGTCTGAATATCACTCGAAACCGGATCGTCGATGACGCCACCATCCTGCTGTTTGGAGCGACCAACTCTGAGATCACTCAGAACGAGAGCATCCGTTCGAACTCACATGGCATCATGCTGGCGAGCGTGAACGGTGTCTCGGTTCACGACAATGACCTTCGAGACGGCGCATGGAGCGGCATCGCTGTCTTCGGCACCGATCTCGGCGCGACTAGCAGCTCGGTCATCGTAGACGACAACGAAATTCGCAACTTCGGCGACGACGGCGTCAGCGTCCGAGATGGTGTGATGAACTCTTGGGTTCGACGCAACAAGATCGATAAGGTGGGGCGAGACGGCATCCGGATGACCGTCGGCACCAGCAACAACCTTATCGAACGCAATCGCATGAAGAAGAGTGGTGAGCACGATGCCCACGACGATTCCGTCGGTACAAAGACTGCCGGCACCGCCAACACATGGAAGAAGAATGAAGGCAAGACTCAGAATCGTCCGGGTCTCCTAAACTAAGCGACCTGCGCTGATTATGAAAAAGGGCTCCCATCCCGGGAGCCCTTTTTTTGTGTCGACCCGGTAGCCGCTTAACTCGTGCGTCGTCTGCGGATCAGCAAGCCCAAACCGGTGCACATCGCGACCATGGATAGCGGCTCGGGAACCGGCTGCGCAAAGCCACTACCTGAGAGGAAGTAGCCACCCATCGTGCAATAGGTCGCGTTACGCCCATAGCCCAACACGCAGCCGCCGATACCGGCAACGGAGTCTCCCGCGGTCTGGTGTGCGGTCAGCTACGATCCAGAGGCACAAGTTGGGCATGAGATCTCAGGTTCCGCTAAACTGGAAAAGTGAAGCTTGCGATCTACGCCCTAGCCTTGTCTGTGCTGCTGCCCCAAACCATCGCGCCGGAAGCCAAGAAGTATCTCGACGTTGCGCTGGACATGATCCAGAAGAACTCGGCAAAGCGCGACGCCGATTGGGACGCGATGCGCAAGGCGGCCTATGACAAGGCGCAAAATGCCACGACCGCTCCCGATACCTACGAGGGCATTCGCGCGGCCTTGACCGCGGTTGGCGATCCCGGCACGCAGCTGATCGAGCCCCCAATCATGCCCGCGTTTGAATCGGGATCGGTTCGGCACCCAGGCGTGGTGATCGTCGATGGCTGGGTCGTCCGTGTTGTCGACCGCAGCCCAGCCGCAAAGGCAGGGCTCAAGCCGGGGATGCGAGTCCTCTCGATCAACGGCCACAACGATGTCAACCGATATATGCGGCAAATCGCCCTGGCCAGCCAGTCAGACAAGATCACGTTCATCGCTTCAGAAGGGCGCCGGCCTCAGGCATTCGAAGTCTCGCCGGGCCGCGTCAATTTGTCCCAAGCTCCGACCGGCCGCATGATCAAGAACAAATACGCCTACATCGAAATTCCTGCATTTTCGGGCTCGAACGATGCCGCCGTGAAATACGCGGACAAGTTGCAAGGCCTCCTGAGCTCATTTGATGGCAGGGGCGGGCTGAAGGGATGGATTATCGATCTGAGGCTCACTTCCGGCGACAATATGTATCCGATCATTGCAGGCCTTGGACCGTTGTTGGGAGATCGCGATCTTGGTGAATTCGTCAGGGAAAGCAGTCGGACGAAGTGGGGATACCGCGACGGCAAGGCCTATGAAGGCAGCCAAGCCATCGTAACGATCGCGAAGCCCCGCGCCTTGAAGCACACCGGCATTCCCATCGTCGTGCTTACGGATTTGTACACCGCGGGTTCGGGAGAAGCGCTGGCAGTCTCGTTTCACGGAGCCTCTACCGCGATCTTTATTGGCCAGCCAACTGCCGGCATTCTTAGCGCCGACCCCGCGCACAGGCTCAGCGATGGGGCCGTCTTGTCGTTTAACGAAGCCGGGGAGGCGGATCGGACCGGCAAGGTTTATCGTGGGCGGATCGTTCCCGATATCTTGATCACTTCAAACTGGAGAATGTACGGCACCGACAAGGAGCCAGCCGTCAAAGAGGCGGTTACCTGGCTCGATGGGCTTGCCCGAGGTCAATAAAAAAGCGGCCCGGCACATGGCCGAGCCGCTCCCCACAGTCGACTAGTTGTCGCCGCTGACGTTGAAGTTCGTGCGGAGGATCGTAAAGTCGGCAAGGCCAACCGACCCGCTTCCATTCAAATCCGCGTTATCGTTATAGCCGGGATCACCCACGCTCAAGTTGAACGAATTCCGCAACGCGGTGAAGTCGCTCAAGCTGACATTATTGCTGCCATTAACATCGCCGTTGAGCAGTGTCACGCCGCCGATGGCAACGCTGCCGTAGCCCATCACCACGCCTGGGATGTTCTTCCGCAGGAATCTAGTGACGCCCTTGATGGAGACCGTGTAAGTTCCTGGGGGCACGTTGGTCGTGAGCAGCAGATTCCCGCCAGCATCCAAGTTAACGGATGGGAACGACTGCACCACCGCGTTCGATCCGTCGCGGATCTCCACTTGTAGGGTGGGCACATTCATTGGACCCAACCAACTCTGCAACGTCACCGGACATGAAACGCTCTGCGCCGGCAAGGCCCAAACGCCCCTGCCATGGGTCGCGGCGATGAGAGTTGCCGAGTTGTTCATGTATCGCAGGTCTCGCACGGGGCAGTTCGCTGGGAAGTCGCTCGTAGCCGTCCACACGGTTCCGCCATTGCTGCTTGAAAAGAGACCGACGTCCGTTCCGGCATACAGCGTGTTCGCATCGCTCGGCTTCCGAGCGATCGCATAAACCGGGGCGGCCGGCAAGCCGGTTAAAGCCGTCCAAGTGGTCCCGCCATCGGCTGTTTTCCAAAGATTATTAGACAGATAGGCCGACCAGTTTGAATAGCCGCCGAGGCACACGTACACGACGCTCGGGTTGCTCGGATCGACGAGCATATTCGTGATGTAACGATTGGGCAGCGGGTTCGTGGCAGAGTTGTCATCCACCACGGTCCAGGTTGGTGCCACGGCTGTTCCATTGACGGTCTTGAAGAGTTTGCCGCTGTTGTGAGCGACATAGATCAGATCGCTGTTGCCCGGGGCGACCGCGATGGCTGAAATATAGTCCGATCCAAGCGCGGCCTTGATGTTCGTGAAGGTGCTGCCCGTTCGCGCCGCCGTGTTGCGCCATAGCGAGGCACCGCCGACTAACAGAGTGTTCTGCTGATTCGGATCTAATATGAATGGAGAGATGAAGTTCGCAGTTTGGTTAACAGCGTCCGTGAGCGTGGGGCTATAGATGTAGCTGCCCGAACCCTGAACCGTTCCGCCGGTCGAGTCGCGCCACACTCGCGCACGCACGTATTCGCCATAGACCTTGGTTGAGTCGGTCGAGTCGATCGCGACGTCTCCGCCGTCGCCGCCGAACAGCCAAACCGACTGGTTGTTGGCCGTCGAGTTGAGCATCAGCGTCGCATTGTCCTGGAGACCGCCGACAATCTTGTTCGTCGGCCCGTCGCCGGCTGCGAAGAAATACTGCGTCGTATGCGCGTTCTGGTCGAGACGAGCCCAGTTGGCATTGGACGAATTCGTAACAAGCGTAATGTCGGTGGCGGTATAGACTCCGCCGTCCGTCGCAAAGAAGAGCTGCTTATTGGTCGTGCCGTTATAGCCCGGATGCGGCGTTATCGCATGAATATCGGGGTGCGCAATGATCGTCTGCACCCCCTGGTTATTGACCCTGGTGAAGTTGACGCCGGCATTGGTGCTGCGCCAGATATACGTGTCTCCGACAACAACTAAGGAAGGATTCGACGGATCGCCCGCCCAGATGCAGTTGTCGTACCAGTTCTGCCCGTTCCCTGCGAACGTGCCCGTCGCCGTATAATTCGCGCCCCCGTCGATTGACTTGTAAACGGTGACATTGCTGCTGCCAGCGGTCGGGGCGCTTGCCCAAACGTCGGTCGTGCTTCCTGCCGCCCAAGTCAATACCACGCTTCCGATACCCGCAGGAGGAGGACCGATGTGAACGATGCCTGTGGTCGCCCGCGCCCAGGTTGCCCCGCCGTTCGTGGAAAAGAGAGCGCTGTTGAACCAGCCCGTGTCGAATTCGAGGGTGCCGGCAACAACTTTGGTCGCATCCAGCGGGCAGAATTCGATTGAATGACAGATCTGCGCCGACGCGGCGATCCCCGAGTACACGGGCGTCCATGTCGATCCGCCGTCCGTGCTTCGATAGATCGCGTTCGTGGTCTGGCCCTGAACACCCACAAGAATATTGTTCGAGTTCGACGGACTGACCGCGATCTTGTCCACGTTGCCAAAATTCACCGTATTTGCGAGCAACATCCACGTAGCTCCGGCGTTGGTCGACTTGTAGATGCCAAAGCCGTAAATCGCGTCGTTGTTGAACCAGCCTTCGCCGGTGCCGGCGTACAGCGTGTTGTGGTTACCCGGATCAATCGTAATCGACCCAACCGGGAGTGTCTTAAAGGAATCCGAGATTGGAAGCCATGTGGCGCCTCCGTCGGTCGTCTTCCAGACGCCTCCGCCGGCGGTGCCCTGGTAGATGATATTGGCGTTCGTCGGATCTACCGCGAGCGATTGGGCTCGCCCCGAGTTGTTGTCAGGACCTCGCTCTTGCCACACGTCTCCGGCGATGTAGGGACGGAAGCGAGGGGAAAGTGCCTCGGCCTGCTCCACCGCATGCTCCCGGGCACCGGCCGGAATAACTCCGTTCTCATCCACTAGCTGGCTGTAGAGCCATTTGTGAACAAGCATAGGGCCGTCCTGCTCGACATTTTTCGCCTCCCTCACGATGTGCGGTTGACATACGATGCCAACAGCGGCAACAAACGCCGACAAAGATAGACCGATGGCCAATAAACGAGACTTGCTTGTCCTCATCCCTCAAAAAGCTCCCTCCCGCCTAAAGTTCGCGGGGTAGAAAAGTTAAATACGCCAACCAGGCAGGCATAACGCCGCCCGTATGCAACACTATCACACAAAGCGGGCCTCGTTGCGCGCAGGTGCGCGAAATATTGACCAACAACCGGCATTTCTATGAGCCCTTGACGATAGCGGCTGCGACCCATCCGTCTTCCTCTAGCCTGGTCATGGATGAAAATCCTGCCGCCTGCGCCGCAATGACCACATCCGGCCAGTTCTGCGCGATGATCCCCGAGACGATCCAAAGGCCCCTCTCGGGCATCGCCCCGGCGACTTCCGTGGCGATTTGAATGAGGGTGGAGGAGATTATATTGCTGATGACCATGTCGTATGGTCCAAGGGCTTCGATCGCAGCGATCCCGCTCCCCTTCATCGCGTGAAAACTCACCTTGTTCAGAGCGGAGTTTTCTTTGGCAACCTCGACGCTGAGCGGATCGATATCGACCGCGTAAACCTCAGCCGCTCCCAGCAGACACGCCCCGATCGATAGGATTCCGCTGCCACACCCAACGTCGGCGACGCGTTTGCCTTCCACTTCGGCATTCTCGAGCAATTCGAGGCACATGCGAGTGGTCGGATGATCGCCCGTTCCGAATGCTTGGCCAGGATCAAGAACGATGGTCAGCCGGTCCGATTCGGGTGCCTCTTCCCATGTTGGGCGAATCATAA
>JBBREM010000112.1:0-8687 GCA_038202925.1 Fimbriimonadales bacterium
CCTTGCTTACGAGCGGGCTGCGACTACGGTCAGGTTCCTCGACTCGCCCTCCGGATCGAGTCCTCGCTCGGAATGACATGGGCGCTACAATAGCGTGCTGTGGTCCCAGAAGTCACCCCGACTGAACTCGCAACCGAGCTAAGCGGCGAGAACCCGCCGAGCCTGCTGGACGTTCGCGATGCAGAGGAGCTGGAAATCAGCCGCCTTTCCAATCTCATTCACATCGAAATGGCCGAGCTACCCGAACGGATCGGCGAACTCGATCGCGATGCCGACTGGGTGGTGATCTGCCGGACCGGCAACCGAAGCTGGCGCGTCACGCAATACATGCTCCAATCGGGGTTCATGCACGTGCGCAACCTTGCCGGCGGGATGAATGGCTGGGCGGCTGAAGTCGACCCGGCGATGCCGCAATATTAGTGGACGAGACTGCGAGGCGCACGACCTGGAGCAAAGGTCTTAATGATTCTGTGCGTTGAATCAACCTCGGTACCACAGTGCTTTAGCGCCAACGCTCCGGCGATCTCGGCAAGGTCTTCGTGCTCTTCCGGCCAAACCTCGAAGAAAATGACGGCAGGGCGACCGATCAGTGCCTCCGCCCGCTCAAGGGAGGATCGGCTCATTGGGTTCGGTCCGCCATAAGTGGGTTGCGCACCCTACATTGACGGCTCAGCCCCCAACGCGGGTCTACCAACTCGTTGCGGTTATCCCAGCAAGATCGCCACAATGAACCATGCGCGTGATGATGCTCTCCTGGGAGTACCCGCCGAGGGTCGTTGGTGGCATCAGTCCGCACGTTCACGACCTCTCGCAGCAGCTTCAGGCTAAGGGTGTCGAGGTCCACGTCATCACGAAGGAAACGCCTAACGCGCCCGATGAAGAAACTCAGCCGAGCGGCGTCCAGGTCCACCGGGTCCACCTCGCCGAGAAGCCGAACGACTTCCTGCATGAGATCCAACTCCTCAACGACGCGACCGAGGACCGCGTGCGAGAACTGCTGGAAGACTGGCGGCCGGGCGGGCAGCCGACCGTGTTCCACGCTCACGACTGGCTCTCGCTCGATGCCGCTCGGGAACTGAAATACGACTACAAGTTGCCTATCGTAGCAACCATCCACGCCACCGAGTGGGGAAGGCATGGCGGGGTGCGCGGGGACACGAGCAAATACATCCACGAGCAGGAGTATTGGCTCACCTACGAAGCCTGGCGGATCATCGTGTGCTCAGAGTTCATGAAGGGCGAGGTGAACCGCTACTTCAACTCCCCCGCCGACAAGGTGGACGTGATCTACAACGGTGTGGAGGCTTCAAAGTTCGACTTCAAATGGTCGGGCAAGGAGCGGGCGGAGCACCGCGCCAAGCTGGCGCTTCCGAACGAGAAGATCGTGATGTATGTCGGCCGGTTCGTACGGGAGAAGGGAATCCAGGTGCTATTAAACGCCGCAAGCGTCGTATTGGCCCAGCAGCCGAACACCAAGTTTCTGATCGTCGGAGGCGGCAACCGCGAGCGCTTCGAACGATTCACTCATTGGGCGGGACTGCAGGACAAGGTCCTGTTCACGGGTTTCATGGCCAACCGCTCGCTCCATCAGCTTTACCGATGCGCGGATGTGGCGGTCTTTCCTTCGCTTTACGAGCCGTTTGGCATCGTCGCGCTCGAGGGCATGGCGGCTGGCGCGCCGGTTGTCACGAGCGACGCGGGCGGCCTGAAAGAGGTCGTCCTGCATGATCAAACCGGCACACTCTCATTTGCCAACAATGCCGAATCGCTGGCCTGGGCGATCCTACATGTCCTGGGCGATCCGGATCGAGCAACGAAGCTGGCTCACAACGCGAAGGTCAGGTTGAACGTGGACTTCGAGTGGTCGCATTTGGCGGATCAGACCATCGCCGTGTACGACCGGGTCTGGAGCGAGTTTCTCGATTCCTACTGGGCCGATCAGACCCTATGGCCGATATCTCCCGGCGCGGAAGAACGAGCGCAGGCGCAGGCTGTCCGCGAGAAGGCGCTTGCCCATGTCCACGCGGATCGCACGAGGCCGGACCTGCCTGGTCCCGTTCCCATGCCGCCGAACTTGGACGATCCTAGGGAGGAACGTGATTGAGTATTGGGTATTGGGTATTGGGTGAATTGTCTCCACTGACCACGAGGATTTACGATCCACGAATCACGAATCACGACCCTTCAACCCCCTTTCTTAACCGGTCCCGTCGCAAACACGATCGCATCCGGAATCGCCACGCCCTTAGGCTGGAAGCTGCCTGGGTAGATCACGAACGTGTCGAACGCCAAATCCGCCGATCCGCCGATTACGCTCAGTCTCAGCTTCGTCTGTCGTCCGCCGAGCTTCGTCACGCCCAGCCGGTACCAGCCGAAGCCCTGTCCATAAAGGCTGACCGGTTCGCCTTGAATCGTGAAGTTCTGGCCAGCTAGGTTGACCACGACATTCTGCCGCTGATCGGCCGGGATCCGGGCGGCTATCCAAAGTTCGGAATCGAGCTGAGTCCGAACCGGCAGGGAGTATTCGGAGTAGTAGCCGTCCGCTGGACTTGCAAGTTGCGTGCGCAGGGCCAGCGCGGCGCCACCGCTACATCCGGCGCTTTGCATGACTTCGCTGAAGTTGTTATCTTTCGAGGTTTCGGCCTCGATCCACGAATAAAGCGCGAGACGGCTGGTGATCCGCCCGTACTCCCGCCGCATCTCGGGGAAGGCTCCGCCGGGGCTGCGCTCGAACGCGGAAAGGGCGTCGCGGAAGAGGTAGGCGTACTCGGTCATGTCGACGCGGTTCTTCTCCGCCATCGCGATAAGCTGATTCACCTTCGACATTGTTTCGACATAGGCAGGCTCGGGGATGGGCACCTCGTCGGTGCCGGCGATGATGAGCGGGATCGGCCCCACCGATACCTCGATGCCATCTTTCTTGATCTTTGGCTCTGGCGAGGTGCCGTCTAAGCTGGAAAAAGTCGGTGATTTGGTATCAAGGAGACGAAGCTTTACGCGGGCTGCGGGGAGTGAAGACCAAAGCGCCGTGTAGCTCTGGACTCCGTCGTTGTAGCGGTAAGCGTAGTAGTTCGATCCGAGATCGATTCGGTTGCCACTCGCGGGCGAAGGGAGCCACCAGCGCCCTCCGGGAAGCTGCTGAGGCACGGCCGGATTGAACGCGCTCTCGGGATAGTACAGCGCCTGCGGCGAATACTGGGCGAGGCTCCCATCGTTCGCTCGCGCGGCCTGGGCAGCCATCGCTTTCATCACCGAATCTTTGGTGCTCCTTAGGAACCAACCGCGAGCGCCCAGCGAAGATAAGTCGTCCAGAACATTCGAAAGCTGGCTTGCCGCCGCATCGTCCGAGCCCGGCTCCACATCGGTCGCCACCAACCATCCCGGCCTCGTCCATCGCAGCAAGCTGCTGGTGGCACGGCTGCCGGATTGAAGCAAAGCCGACGGCGAGGTGCCGACGGCTCGCATCCCGATTCCGCTGATCGCCGGGGAAGGCGCCTCGTACATCGGCGACCATCCCGCCCACTCTTGCACGACTGGCACTTGAGCCACCGTTTGTATCGCCGAGACGAACCGCTGATATCGTCGCACCGCCGCGCCGGTGATCGCATCTTGTATGTCCGTCCAGACCAAGGAGCGCGCGTTGTTGCAGGTGAACAGCTTGTCCGAATCGGTGTCCCACAGCTGCGGGATACCGCGGCTCGGTCCGGACCAGAGCGGAGCCAGTCGGGCAAGTTGCTCGAACGAATCGATGTTTGCCGTCGCCATCGACCAGGCCTTCATCGCGGTTTCCACGGTCTTGTATTTCTGTTTCAAATAAGAGGCGAACTCATAGCGGAAGTAGGGGCTCGTGGGCACGAAGCGCGGGTCGGCGCGCTCCCACGTGGCGAGGCGGCCGAGGGGATTCACAATGCCGCGCAGGCCCGGGCCGTTGGCGTGGGATCTTAGAGTAGTGAGAAGGCGATCGCGGTGCTCATCAAGCGCGTCCCACAAATCGATTTGCTGCAGGCTCCGCATACGCGGGTAGAGCAGGACCACCTGCTCCAACTCGGCGATCGGCTTGACATCGATCGTGAGTTGGCCGTTGATTACCGGCTGTCTCGATACCGAGGCGACGCTCGCATCCCGGCGGTTGACGACGACGATCAGCGTGCTGCTTGAGCCTGGGAGCGTGATGTTCAGCTTCTGCGGCTTCGTGAGGCCGACAATTCGGTAGCCGGCTGGCTCAACTGCCACGCCTTCGGCCATTGGAGCCAAGGAGCTGATCGAGACCAGGTAACGCATGTTGGAGGCTTCAAGCGCCTTCAAGGTCGCGGACCAGTTGGTGCCTCCGGCGGGGAGGTCGACGATGACGTCCTGGAATCCGGCGGCCTTGGCTCGCGCGACTTCCTCGGGGCTTCCGTCGATTCGCAGTCCGACCGGCATGTAGGGGGTACCGCCCCAGATCAATGTATGGTTCGCATTGATCGACCACTGCTGCGGCGCGCCTTCCTTGGCCGCGTAGGTTCCTGAGAATTGGCCAAGCGCAGCGGCAGCTGAGGCCGCCGCGAAGGTGATGAGGAGGGCACGCACGAACCCGAGACTACCTAAGCCCCCTCATTCGTTCGGCACAATGGACAGGTGAAGCCCCTTCCGAAGCGCGTTTGGATCCTCGGCTGGATCAGCCTGTTCGCCGACGTGGCCTCGGAAATGGTCTATCCGATCATCCCCGTCTTCATGCAGCGGGTTCTTTTGGCGCCCGCGCTTGCGCTTGGCGCGGTCGAGGGATTCGCCGAGGCCATCGTCAGCTTTATGAAGGGCTGGTCGGGCTGGCATTCCGACCGCACCGGCAAGCGCGCACCGTTCATCCAGCTCGGATATGGGCTGAGCGCGCTGGGTAGACCGATTATCGGCTTCGCCCATTCCATCGGTGCGGTGCTCCTCGGCCGCGGCCTTGATCGGTTTGGGAAGGGCCTGCGCACAACCTCGCGAGACGCGCTGCTCGCCGATTCGGTCGAGAAGGAAGATTACGGCCGCGCATTCGGGCTCCATCGGTCGATGGACACTTTCGGCGCTTTCCTCGGAGGAGTGGTGCTCCTCGTTCTGTTGGCGCTGCTGGTTCGTGCCTATTCCGATCTGCGGATGGTCTTTCTGATCGCGATCATCCCCGGCGCGATCTCGGTGCTTTTCACGTTTCTGCTCAAGGACGTTCCGCGGGAGGCAGAACCCCCTCACCTAACCTCTCCCCTGGAGGGGAGAGGGATGAGGCAGAGATTGGGCCTGAGCGAAATGCCGCCCGGATATTGGCGCGCGGTTTTGGTCACCCTGCTGTTCGGCCTTGGCAATACGAGCGACACCTTCCTGCTCCTGCGCTCGAACGCGGTATTCGAGAAGACGAGCGCCACTTCGATCGGCTTCTTTGCCGGCACGACGGTGATCGAAGGCGCATTGATCATGACCGTGCTCTCCTACCTGCTGTACAACGTTTTTTACGTCGCATTGTCCTATCCGGCGGGCAAGCTTAGCGACCGTATTGGTCGCTGGCCAATCATCGCGGCCGGATTCTTGGTCTACTCAGGTGTCTATCTCGGCTTCGCCTTTGCGAATACGGCCCTGATCTGGTTTCTCTGGGCGCTCTATGGCGTGTACAACGGGCTTACTGACGGCGTCGGCAAGGCGCTGGTGGCCGATCACGCCCCCCGCAACGCCCGAGGGACGGCGCTGGGCTTCTACTACATGGCCGGCGGGTTCATGACGCTGATCGGCAACCTCATCTTCGGTCTGGTTTGGGACCGTGTCAACCCCCAAGCCGCGTTCCTTTTCTCGGCTGTGGTGGCGGGTTTGGCGGTCGTGCTTATTCCGCTAACGAGGGGGATGGAGCGGGGTTAGTGAGTCGGGGTACGTGGTTCGTTGGTCGTGGATCGTGATTCGTGTATACGGGGAATCTCTGCGCGCCTTCACGACTCACGATCCACGAATCACGACCATCGAATCAAGACCCACGACAAGGTACAACCTAAGCCGCTTTGGGCGCGATATTCCTTGGCCTTGACTGCGGCGGTTCCTCCTCGCGAGCGGTTGCGGTCAATGCCGAAGGGGTCGTGCTCCACTCCGGTCAAAGCGGCTCCGCGAACATCGCCTCAACTCCTCATTTCCGGCTTCGCCAGAACCTGAGCCAAGCCCTTCGCGGGTGCCCCGCTCCGACCTACGTGTGTGGCTGCTTCGCCGGCTTGCTTACGCCCGAGGACCGGGACCGTGCGAACGAATTGGTCCGAGAACTCTTCCCAGATGCGTGCATCCACAGCGAGCCCGATTTCGCAGCCGCCTTCTTTGCATCCGAGCCCGGCACCGATATTTGCGTGATCGCGGGGACCGGATCGCTCGTCTGTTCCTGGGATGGCAAGCGGATGGTGAAGAGCGGGGGGCGCGGGTATCTGCTCGGCGACTACGGCTCGTCGTTCCAGTACGGCCGCGACGCGCTCGTCGCCTATCTCGACAGCCCATCCTCCGCAAGCACCGCGCTGCGCAAGACCATCGAAAGCTTGTTCGGATCGCTGGACGAGCCGCGCATCATCAGCCGGCTCTACCACGCTCCGTCGCCGCAGGCTCTGCTCGGCAAGCTCGCCAAGCCGCTCGCCGCCGATGCCCGCAGCGGTGCGGAATACGCCTTGGCGAGCGTCGATCGCAATATCAAGAGGCTCGCCGAGATAATTCGCGCCCATGCGGCACGGCATTTGCAGGGAAAGACGGAAGTGAACCTAAGTCTCGCCGGTGGCCTCTGGAAAACGGGAACCGTGTTTATAGAAGCGATGCAGCTCGAATTGGAGGATGGCCCCGTGAGCTATAAGCTTGAGCGGATCAAGACGCCGCCCGTCTATGGAGCGGTGCGCCTCGCCCAGGAGATGGCCCATGGGAACTGAAGCCCGAAATCCCCGAAGCTACGGCCTCGACAAGATGAACGCGCGCGAGCTGGTGCGCCTCATGAACGAGGAAGAGGGCATCGTGATGCGCGCGCTCTACGGCGCGGAAGAGGCCTTGTCTATCGCCATCGACCACGCCGCCAAGGCTTTTCAGAATGGCGGGCGAGTCATATATGTGGGCTCCGGGACGAGCGGGCGCATTGCGACCGCCGACGCGGCGGAGATGCCGCCCACGTTTGGCCTCGATCCCGATTGTTTTGTCGCGCTAGTCTCGGGCGGCTCATCGGCAGTGGGGCAGGCGGTGGAAGATGCGGAGGATGATCCTCACGCCGCCATCGAGGGCCTAAACGAATTGCGCGCTTCACGTAAAGACGTCGTGATCGGCGTCGCGGCGAGCGGCGCGACTCCGTTCGTGCTGGGCGGTCTGCGACACGCTCGCCAGAAGGGAATTTGGACGTGCGGGATCGCCAACAACAAGGGCGCGCCGATCTTCGAGGTTGCCGATCACAGCATCCTACTAGATACTGGCCCAGAGGTGCTGACGGGCTCGACAAGGCTCAAAGCGGGTACTGCGCAGAAGATGGCGCTGAATCGTATCAGCACCGGCGCGATGGTGCTGAGCGGCAAAGTCATCGAGAACCTGATGGTCGACGTGAAGGCGAAGAACGCGAAGCTCAAGGATCGCTGCGCACGGATCGTGAAAGAGCTTGCTCCGGTCACCTACGACGAGGCTTGGGATCTTCTGGAGGCGCACGACTGGAGCATTCGGCGAGTTCTTGACGAGATTCGTCTTGCGCCGACAGCCGTCGAGCAAAGTCGCGGAGCGTAACGAACTTAGCAATTGGCACGTTTGCTTGACACCGCGCAAAACCTTGCGCTACAATATTCGACCTAAGCGATGTACTTAGCCGCCAATTCATATTGCGCGCCCGAGACGGCTCCCGTCTCGCTCATCGCCGTGCGTCGTCGTAGCCGTCGTCGTGGCTAGGGGATTTGCCCTAGGACGATCGATCGGTCGCAGATAGACCCTAAGATCCCGCAAATCCCCGCCTGTCCTGCTCGCCACTAAGGCGCGATGAAGCGCTACTGCAGAACCACCACGGGAGGGTTCCCATGCACGCACATACAATTTCAGATTCGACGGTCTATCCTTCGGCGCTCATCGATCTGCCATCGAAGCAGCCTAGACACATCCTGGCTTCCAACGACTTGTCGGCGGAGGAGATTCGGATGATCCTCGATACCGCCAAGTTCCTCAAGCTTCAGTGGCAGAAGGGCCACAACAAGATTCCGACGCAGGAAAACCGGATGCTCGCGATGATCTTTGAGAAGCAATCGCTGCGCACGCGGGTCTCGTTCGAGCAGGCATTCACCGAGCTTGGCGGACATGCGATCTACCTCACCAAGACTGACATCGACATGGGAGCCCGGGAATCCGTCGCCGATACGGCGAAGGTGCTCTCGCGATGGGCTTCGATGATAGTGGCCCGCCTGTACTCCCACGATGCATTGATCGAGCTGGCTAAGCACTCGAGCGTGCCCGTCATCAACGCGCTGACCGATCTCGAGCACCCCTGCCAGGCGCTGGCTGATCTCCTGACGATCGAAGAATATTTCGGCGACAAGAAAGTCAAGATCGTGTGGGTCGGTGACGGCAACAACGTCGCCAACAGCCTCGCCGTGACAGCGGCCAAGCTTGGCCACCAAGTGGTTCTCTGCACGCCGCCCGGATACGAGGCCGCCGAAATCTGCTACCAGCAGAAGGGCGTCGAGCAGTGCTACTCACCTCAG
>JBBREM010000113.1:0-8565 GCA_038202925.1 Fimbriimonadales bacterium
AGCGGGCAGCAGGGAAGCGTTCGACCGGCTGATCGAGCGGTACGGCTCTCCTGTTCGGAAGTTCGTGTTTCGCCGCGCGCCTCAGGAAAGCGCGGAAGATTTGCTGCAGGAGATTTGGCTCGGAGCATGGCTCGCCCTGCCCGAATTCGACGGGCGCAGCCGGTTCGGCACCTGGCTCTATGGCATCGCGATCAATAAGTGCAAGAACTACTACCGGTCCCAATCGCGAGCGCTATGCCACGTCGGCCTTGACGAGGCGCTGGCGTATACCGATGAACCAGTGTTCCGTTCGGCATCGGCGGACTGCCTGCCGGAGGCGATCGCCGCGCTCTCGAAGACTCACCAGCAACTGCTGGACCTCTACTATTATGCGGAGCTAACCCTTCCCGAGATCGCGCGGATGCTCGATCAGAATCTGAACACGGTGAAGTACCGCTTCTACCGTGCCCACGGGGAGCTTGCCGCTCAGCTGAAGGAGGAGCCCAAGTGAAGTCCTGCGCGGCACGCGACGCCGATCTCTTTTTCAGCACCCACGCGGCCATCGGGCCGTTGCGGGCACTCTCGACATGGCTTCATCTCCGAGCGTGCCCTTCATGTCGCGCGCGCCGCGCGGAGATGCGGCACATCAGCCGCGCTGTCGCGGGCGAACTGCGCGCCGGGCTACCCGCTTGGGCCGCGCCCTCGCTTGCTCGAGCCGTG
This sequence comes from Fimbriimonadales bacterium, assembly GCA_038202925.1. GTDB lineage: Bacteria > Armatimonadota > Fimbriimonadia > Fimbriimonadales > Fimbriimonadaceae > JAEVZK01. The sequence continues at coordinate 700 of JBBREM010000113.1, forward strand.
CTTATTAGGGTGGCGCTCGCCATGCTGATGATTTCGGTCGGAGTCGCCGGAGCTTGGGTTGCCGCCGACTATTTCTCGATTCAGCGGTACACTCCATCAGCCGCTTCCTGCCCTACCTGCAAGCCGGCCCTGCCGCACTGCCAGTAAGGTAATCTCGCCTCCTCCCGGGGGCGGTTAGCTCAGTGGTAGAGCACTTCGTTCACACCGAAGGGGTCACAGGTTCAAATCCTGTACCGCCCACCATTTCATTTTCACCGATGCAGGGCCAGCAGGTGGTGATGCGTGGCGAGGAGGTGGGCCGTCTTGGTGAGCAGCCGCTCGGTGTGAGGCTGCTGGAGGGGCATCATGGCGGCGGAGGCCATGCCGGAGATTCGGGCCCTGATCCTATCCCACTGCCGGGTGAAGCCTAGCCTGCGGATATGGATGCAGACCTCGCGCCGAACGATGTAGCCGGCGATTTTAAGCGCTGACCAGGGGTGGCGGCGAAAGCCGAGAATCCGGGTCAATGAGTGCGGCGAGGACGGCTTCCAGCGCCGCTGCCAAGGCGCGTCGCCGAGCAGCAAATTGAGCCGCTTCACCCCGTTCGAAATGGCTTGACGACACACCTCAATCTCGATCACAAGAAGAGGGCTGAAGGCTGCCCACTTCGGATCAAACCCCGAATAGCCGACGACTAGCTCGTCATGCGCTCGGATGAAGGATTGCGCCGCCGCAACCTCGCCGTCGATGTAAAGCGACGCGACAAAGCCCTGCGAGCTGCAGTGGCCCGTCGCGAGCAGGCGCTCCTGATCAGGCAGCGGGAAGTAATTGTGATGCAGCCGGCCCTTCGAGCGGGCGCGCATGCGGTGCAGACGGGCAAGCTCGGCCACCCCCGACTGAAGCTCCTGCCCCTGACTGACGATTTTGATCTCCCACACATGTCCTTTGCGTGTCAGCAGTTTGGGATAGTAGGCGATGTTGTCGCGCATCGACTTACTCAGGTTTTTCCGAAAGGCGTCCCAAGTTGGCGGCAAGTCGACGCCCCATGGGCCGGTCTTGTCGCGGATGCTCATCCATGACTGGGGTGGCTTGGCGAGCCTGGCCGCAACACCGCTGTCGGCTTGCATCAAGGTCAGCACGTAGCAGTCCCAGCGCCCCAAGCTCATCTGCTGTTCGAGGTGATCCATAAGACGCTTCAGAGCCGGAACCGAGTATCCGCGCCGGATGAGCAGAAGGGGCTCCTCGGTGAGGCCTCGCGGTTCGACTTCGCCGCTGTAGCCAACGGGCTTGACCTTGCGAAGCCGCCAAGGGGGAACCTCGCGGTAGAACATCGGAAAGAGACCGATGACCTCGCCTTGCTCGAATACGGCGACGACGTGCAGCCGACCGGCATCGCCAGTCAGCGGACAAACGCGGCCAAATTGCGCCCACCAGTTCAGCAGCCACGCCCATTGATGGAAAGCGCTGAAGTGTTCAGCATCCTTGAGCAGCTCGTTCCAAAGGGCCTCAGCTCCAAGGAGGCTGAATTCGCTGTCGAACACGCGAATATCTGCGTGGGGGCGCAGGGGGATTTCGAGCGATGATAGTTGGCGTAGACTCAAAGTCGCCTCGATCTATCGTACGTTCGAGGCTTGCCGCGATGCGCTTAGAAAGCTGCCATCACTCCCGGCGCTTGGCGGCTTGCTTGTCAAACCAATGGAGGTTGCCATCGGGCGTGAGATCGCGCTCAAGCTCCAGCATCAGCCGCGCGGATTCGCTTTCGAAGTGATGGGTGCCGGCGATGTCACCCTGCCAGATGTTCTCGACGACCCAGGATGGCACCGGCATGAAGACGATGCGCTCCGGAGATTCCAGACGCACGCTCAGCACGGTGGCACTCGTGCGCGCGTCGGGGTAGATGAACTCGCAGATGATCGCGTTTGGCTCGTAGCGAGTCGTGCCCATTTGCGGAGGCCCCTTCACGCGCCCGTCGGCCAGCAGCTCGTTACTGAACGCCCCTTCAGATGGCTCACGCCCGGCGAGAAGGTCCTCGTACAGCGCCAGCCGCTTCTTGGCGGCGTACTCGTTGAGCGTCATGGGTTCATACACGGGCGCGCTCCTTTTCAAGGAGCCACTTTTCTAGCCGGCCCTTCAACTCGCTGCCCCGCCGTCGGTTCGCAAGTAGTGTGTTTGCCTGCCTCGGCTCGACGAGGACGCGAACCGGCTTGTTCGCGACAATGGCCTCGATGCTCACCCATCGCCCTAATCCGAGATAGGTATGGATGTTCGGTCTGAAGCGCACCTCTTTGATCTCGAAGCGGTGCAGGCTGACGTTGTATTGTTCGCCACGGTACTCGAGGTGATCGCCCTCAAGGAAGAGAAATCCCAGATCCTCATGCGCGTCGAGCAACCCGATGTAGGCGGGCCGGGCAAAGCCGACGAAGATGCCCGCCGTCGTGTTCTTCATCGCTTTGGCAAGCAGCTTGCGCTGCAGCCTTTCACGCAGATTTTCATTGCCCATGAGGCCGAACTGGTTTACCGCCAGCCATCCCACGATGACGGCAACGGCGAAGATCACGACACCCGGCGTGGTGATCCCGCGCGCCTTCAGCATGATCGCTCCGGCGATGATCGCGAGCGGCAAGAAGCACAGAATCGGGACTAGGTTGCCCAACCACTTCTTGCGAGTGGTCCAGATCCGCTCAGCCATCACGTGCAGTCTACAGCGAATGCCGCCATTGTCATCCTGCAAGTGAGCTTGCGAACTGGAAGGATCTAGCTGTAGCCTGCTATCGATCCACACACGAGGGGTGCCAGTGGCAGATCCTTCCACTCATGCCTCGCGCAGGTCCAAAATGACCAGCACTACGAGCAGGTTGTTCCCTGATACACTTGAATCCAAGGCATGGCACAAGGTCGGATTCGGCTGGTTAGCACGATTCCGGGCCCGGCGAACCTTCGAGCAATCGTCCAAGACTTCTTCCGGCGCGACGGCGGCATTGTGTCCGCCTTTTCTGAGTCCGCGATTAGAACTCTCAAGAGCTTTCTGCACGAAGACTCGGGCGCGGAGGCGATGCCATTTGGCGGGGTCGTCCGCCGCTTCGCAACGCTGTGCGGCGAGATGCCGATGCAGATTGCACAGAAGGGCCAAACCGTCGCCGCGATCGGCGCGGCGTGCGAGAGCCTGCCCGACGATTCTCCGTTCCAGCGCACCGCGCACCGGCTTGGATTGCACCGCGCGATCTCCGACACCCTGCACGAGATGGGCGCGGCCGGCCTCGCGCCGGATGACTACAAAGATTTGAATGTGAGCCCGGCGCTGGGCGCGAAGCTGAGATCGATGGGCTATATCGAAGAAGAAGCGGCGGAGACCCTAAACCAGGTGGGCCGAACCTTTGGCCGGGAGCACCTTCGGCTTTGCCTCGATGCCGAACCCGAGAAGGGCGCGGAGCTTGGGCGGCTGCTGCTGATTGCGGACGCCTTCCAGCCCGCCGCGCTGGAGCTGATCCGATGGGCGGAAAAGCAGGGTTGCAAAGTGACCGTCGTTATCTATCGACACGCCACGACGGGCGAGCTATTCGGCGCCTCGCAGAAGACCGCGGCGGCGCTTGGTCTTGAACCGGAGCTTGTCGGCAAGGGCGATCCCTTGCTCGATGCCCTGTTCACGGCAGGGACCAGAGGCTCGCATTTGAAGTGCACGATCGCCAGCTCGCCCGACCCCCTCGCCGAATGTGAGTGGGCGCTGCGAACCTGTCTCGAGCGCAAGAATCAGGGCACGCGGCTGGACGAACTCGCCATCTACGTGCGCGACGTCGAATCCTACGCGCCGCTGCTGCTCGCGGCAGGGAAGCGGCTCGGCGTTCCGCTACGGGTTTCGCGGCGGGCTCAGCTCCTCACGAATAGCTTCGCCAGGCTAACTCTGGCCACATTAGAAGCGTGTGTCTCTCCAGATGTGAGGTCATTGCTTCCCGTTTTTCGTAGCTCCTATTTCGCATTCTCGATCGACGAGCGAAACGAGTTGGAAGCCGCGATCCGGGGCGCTCACGGCGATCGCGGCGCGCAGTGGAACAGCCTCGCTTCCTGGGTTGCGCTGCAGCTTTCAGCCGAGGAGCCGCGCGCCTTTCTCAAACCAACCTCGGCGGTGTTGGAGTGGCGTCACAACGCGCTCGCCAACCCCCAGGACCTCGCTGGCTGGGTTGGATCCCTGCGCGACCTGATGACCCTGCTTCCGCCCGGCAGCGGCGAGCGCGACAGCCGGGCGCAGTTTGTGCTGCATAGCTCGATCAGCACGATCGCATCGATCCGCCGCCTGCGGGGCGGCAGGTCACTCTCCTTAAGCGAATTCGTCGCCAGGGCGAGCGAGCTTTGGGAAGAAGCCGACGTGAGCGTGCCCCCGGACGAACAGGGCGTGGCGGTCGCCACTCATGCCGACGCTTTGCCGCAGGTTCAGACGTTGTTCGTCCTCGGGATGCTGGAAGGCGTGTTCCCAAGGCGGCGCAGCGAAGACCCCGTTCTGTCCGACGGAGAGCGAGAGGAACTGATGGCGCTGACGGGAAAGGTGCTCCCGGTCTCGCGCGAGAAGGCGGAAGCGGAGCGCGACGAGTTCTACATGCTGTGCGCTTGCCCCGCCGAGGAGATCGTTCTCAGCTACCCGGAGACGGACGAAGATCGCGACAACGTCCCGGCTTTCTATCTCGAGGAGATCGAGCGAGCCCATGGCAGTTGCGGCCACGAAACCTACTCCCGCCAGAATGTCACGCCTCCGAGCCAAGACTGCGCGTCGCTGAACGACCGCAAGATTGCCGAAGCCTTGGAGCAACCCGAGCGCGAGCAACCCCTGCCGCTGCATTTCTCCAACGAGTTCACTCACACGGCCTTCGCGGTCAGCCGCGACAGCGGGCTCTCGCCCCGCGAACTGCGCGAGGCGCTCGCCTGCCCCTTCAGCTATTTTGCCAAGCGGCGCTTGGAAGTCACCCCAACCCGGCTCCGCACGCGCTGGTTCTCGCTGGCGAGCCTTCCTGTGAAGGCCGATACCCTTGGCGCGGAGATGCCCGAAGAGGCTCGTACTAGGCTCGAGGGAGCTCTGGAAAATCAGCTCGACACAATGGTCGCCGAGCTTCCGGATTGGGAAGTCTCCATCTTGCGCTCAGGCGGCAGGCGGCTGATTGGTGAGTGGGTGCAGCGCGAGTTCGAGGCTCGCCAGCTTTGGCCGCGCGACGCCGGATCGCTGCGCTCGCCACTGCACTTCGGCGACGAGGGTGTGCGCGAGAACTTAGGCTCGATGGTGAAGCTGCGGGGGACGGTCGCGGGCAAATCCAAAGCTGGGCCGTACTCGGTTCTCCATCTCGTTGAAAGCAGCCTTCCAGAGACCGGCCACGAAGGATTCTCAGATCAGGACACGCTCTATTTCGGCATCCACCTGCTCGCCATCCATACGCAAGGCACTCCCAGCGCTCTGGAAGTTGAATCCATGTCGGGCGAACGCCTGCTCATGCTCTTGCCGCGGGTGGCCGGACATCCCTTGTCGGCGCGTGTACAGGACGGTCTGAAGGTGCTCAACCTAACCGATCAAGAGGAAACCGGCGGCGTGCGAGAGTTTCTCGAAGAGGTCAAGAAGCACCTTGTAGAGGCCGTGAATAGGATCGAAAACGCGGACGTGCGGGCGCTCAAAGGCGACCATTGCGCCTTCTGCGATTACGGCGAGCTGTGCCGCGGCTCGCAGGATTTCGGAGAGGAGGATTCGCCTTTTGCCCACCTCGTTTGACCCTACGGAAGAGCAGCGCGACGTTATCGCGGCGACCGATCGCGCGATGGTCGTTACCGCCGCCGCCGGAGCGGGGAAGACGGCGGTTCTCGTGCAGCGCTACCTGCGACACGTCGACGAGGGCGTCGCCCCCGATGCGATCCTCACGATCACCTTCACCAAGAAAGCAGCGGCGGAGATGAAGCGCCGGATCATCCGCGAGCTTCGGACTCGCGGGCTGATGCGCGAAGCGCAGATCGCGGAGACCGGCCCGATCCAAACCATCCACTCGTTTTGCGAGCGCCTCCTGCGCGAGAACGCGCTGGAGGCGGGGTTGGATCCGAGATTCGACATCGCCAGCGACGGCCAGGCGGGGCAAATGATCGAGCGCGTGATTCGCGATACGATCACGCTGCCGTTCTCCGAGCCCGAGGCCGACGCGCTCATGTCATTCCTGGCCGGGCAGCGCACCTACGGCGGCACCTCGCCATATGCGAAGCTAGAGACCTCGATCCGCGAATTGCTTAGCCGTCTTCGAGGCTCGGGGCTCGACATCGAAACGCTCGAAACCGAGTACACCGACGCGGACAGGCTCAAGAAGAAATTGGAATCGATAATGCTCGCCGAGCAGCCGTTGCCGGTGGCCGAACACGCCCGTCGACATTCCGACGAACACATCGCCGAACGGATCAAGAACGCATACAAAGATTGGGGCCAGAAAGCGCCTCAGTGGTCAAACGCCAACCCGGATCCAGCCGCCGACACTCAGGCCATCGATCACACGGCGGGACTGTTCCAGCTCTGCGCCCGGGCCTGGCTGCTTCTGGAACGAGAGATGGAGCGCGAGCAAAAGCTCGACTTCACCGCCCTCGAAGAACGCGCTTTGCGCCTTCTGCGCCAATCTCAGCCGACCCGCGACCGGCTGCAGCGGCAATACCAGTTCGTCATGGTCGACGAGGCGCAGGATGTAAACCCCATCCAATATGAGCTGCTGCAGGCGATGGAGATCGAGTCGGAGATGCTCGTGGGTGATGCGCAGCAGTCGATCTACGGCTTCCGCCTCGCGGACCCTCGGCTGTTTCTTGACCGAGTCGAGAGCACGGAGCCGAAGCGGCTTTCCCTCAACATGCGCTCGCAAGCGGGGATACTGCGCTTCGTCGACGATATCTTCGGCGCGCTATGGGAAGGTTATGTGCCGATGAAGCCGCCTCCTTCGCCGCTCGATCTCAATGTCATCGAGCCTCCCGCCTACCGAGGTGTCGAGGTTTGGGAACTGGCGGACAAGGACACTACTGCGACGGCGGTCCTCGTCAAGGAGATGGTCGCCGAACAGGAGGTGAAGCTCTCTGAGATTGCGCTGCTGGTGCGGGATGCCGGCTTCGCACAGGAGATGCAGAGCGCCCTCCGCGCGGCGGGGGTGCCGAGCCGCATCGCGGGTGGGACGGAGCGCTTCTACAGCCGGCTTGAGATCCGCGATCTCGCTAACACGCTGCGCGCGCTCGGCGATCCCTATGACGATTTCGCGTTGCTGGCGATGCTGCGTTCGCCGGTGGCGGGCCTATCGCTCGATGCAATCGCCCTGCTGACGCGGTCCAAACCGGTAATTTCGGCCCTTCCCGAATTCGTCTCACCGGTGGAGGAGGATGCGGGGAAGCTGAAGCGCTGCCTTGAGTGGTTCTTACCGCTGTCTGCGTGCGCAGATCGACTCTCCGCGTGGGAGGTGCTCTCCGAGTTGTTCGCAGTCTCCGATTACTTGCCTACGCTGGCTCGAAGGCGCAACGCGAAGCAGCTTCTGGCTAACGTGCGCAAGCTGCTCGTCCTCGCAACCCAAGAGCCGGAGCTTGGCCCGGTCGAGTACGCCGAGCGCATCCGCGAGATCCAGAACCTGCGCCACCGCGAGGGCGATGCGCCGGCGGAGGACGACAAGGCCGAGCTCATCACGATCATGACCATCCATAAGGCGAAGGGGCTGGAATGGCCAGTCGTCATCGTGCCGCAGATGCACAAGCCAATGGGCAAGCGCACCGGCGACATGGAGGTCAACGCGCGGCTGAAACTCGCGGTCACCAAGTTCGGCCGCCGCCCCAGCGTCTACTACAACTGGCTGCATCAAGAAGCCGCGCGGCGAGATCACGAGGAGGAGCTTCGGCTGCTGTATGTGGCCC
>JBBREM010000114.1:0-8285 GCA_038202925.1 Fimbriimonadales bacterium
GACTTTGTCGACGACCATTCCGGCGGTGTTTTGGATGCTGACGAGCCGCTTGCCGATCAGCTCTTGTACAAACTTCGCGGCGTCGCCCGCATTGTCGAACAGCTTCACGCCGCCGGCCTTGCCGCGGCCGCCCATCAGCACCTGCGCCTTCACGACGACCTTGCCTCCAAGCTGCTCGGCGATGGACTTTGCCTCGGAGTAGTCGTTCGTGACTTCGCCTTCTGGAACAGGGATGCCGAACTTGGCGAGGAGGTCCTTTGACTGGTACTCGTGCAGCTTCATGGAAGGCTTTCAGGTTACCCGCGCACCGGTACACTCACGAGTATGTTCCTGGACGAGGCCGAAGTCACGTTTGTATCCGGCCGCGGCGGGTCCGGCGCAGTGAGCTTTCATCGCGAGAAATACGTCCCTCATGGCGGGCCCGATGGGTCTGACGGTGGGCGCGGCGGCGACATCATCCTGACCGCCGATCGCAACAAGCGCACCTTGTACGACTTCAAGCTGCAAAGCAAATTCGAGGCCTATTCGGGCAATCACGGTATCCAAAACAAGCGCGGCAAGGATGCCAAGAGCATTGAGATCAAGGTGCCGGTGGGCACGGTGGTGATGGACATCGGCACCGACGAAGTCTTGATTGACCTCAACACCAACGGCATGAGATACGTGATTTGCCGCGGCGGAAAGGGCGGGCGTGGCAACCTGCATTACGCGAGCAGTGTGCGGCAGACTCCGAACTTCGCACAGAAAGGCGCGCCGGGCGAGACCGTGAGAGCGAAGCTTGAACTGAAGCTCATCGCCGACGTTGGACTAGTCGGTTTGCCGAACGCGGGCAAGAGCACGCTGATCAGCCGGATCAGCGCGGCGCGGCCCAAGATCGCCGATTACCCGTTTACGACCATCGTCCCGAACCTAGGCGTCGTGAGCTATCACGACACGACCTTTGTGGTGGCCGACATGCCCGGCTTGATCGCAGGGGCGAGCGAAGGGGTGGGATTGGGGCATCAGTTCCTGCGGCATGTTGAGCGCAACCGGGTCCTCGTGCATGTCGTCGACGCCTATCCGATCGACGAGAGCGACCCGATCGAGAATTTCCACCTGATCGAGAAGGAATTACAGCTGTATTCCGAGGAGATTTGGGCGCGCCCGCGGGTGATCGCGTTGAGCAAGATCGACATAGTACCGGCAGGAGAATTTGGCGCGGTTCGGCAGCGGTTTGAGGAACTCGGCAAACCGCTCTTCCCTATATCCGGTGTCACCGGAGAAGGAATCGAACCGCTACTGCACGCCCTCTCACAGCTGCTCGTAGAGACGATGCCGACCGAGGAGATCCCGATCCTCATGCCCGCCCTCCATGCGCGTGACGACCAGAAGTGGGGCGTCGACAAGATGGAAGACGGCTGGCGCATCACGGGTGCTCGCATTCAGCGAATGCTCGACATGACCGACCTCAACAACGAGGAAGCCCTCCGCTACTTGCAGCGCCGGCTGGAGCGAATTGGGGTGGTCGACAAACTGCGCCAGATGGGAGCTCAGGAAGGCGACACGGTCCGCATCGGGGAGACGGAGTTTGCGTTCACTGATGACATATAGGGTTTTTTCAACGCAGAGACGCGGAGGAACAGAGATGCAAGGCCGGAGGGTTTCCGCGCCTCTGCGCCTCTGCGTTGAGACCTTTTGGGAGGAGCACTGTTGCGCATAGGCATCCTCGGCGGCACGTTCGATCCGCCTCACCTGGGGCATATCGAGTTCGCCCGCGCAGCGATGGACAAGCTCAACCTGGATGAGGTGCTCTTCCTCCCCGCAAACCGTAACCCGTTGAAGCGGATCAAGGGCTCGCCCGCGAAGCACCGGCTTGAGATGATGAGGGGCATGATCGCGAACGAGCCGAAGATGGCCGTGAGCGACGTCGAGATATCCCGGGGCGGTGCGAGCTTTATGGTGGAGACGCTGATCGAATTGCAGATGGTCAGGTCCGCTGACTACTGGCTTCTTCTCGGAGCGGACGCCCTCAAAAACTTCCAGGCGTGGCGCAATCCGCACAAGATTCTGAAGCTGGCACGGCTAGGCGTCGCGCTGCGGCCTCCCATGACCGAGACGGACGTGATGGCCAGAGTCACTCCCGAGGTCAAAGCACGGCTCGATCTCGTGCCGATGAAGCCCATCGACATCTCGGCGACGGAGCTTCGCCACCGCTTCGAAAGCGGTACCGGCACGGTGGCTCCATTCGTGACACCTGCGGTCTTGCAGTACATTAAGCAAAACGGTCTTTATAGGAGCTGAATGACATCAACTGAGAAGGTCCAACACATCATCGAAGCCGCCGACGAAATTAAGGCGGAGCGGATTGAGACCCTCGACATCAAGAATAAGACTTCGGTGGCGGATTACTTCGTTGTGTGCAGCGGCACCAGCGATCGCCATATCGAATCGATTGCCGACCGCGTAGCCGAGGCGCTGCTTACTTACAAGGTAAAGCCGACTCGCAGTGGCGGCGAGCGCACGGGCTGGGTGTATCAGGATTACGGCGACGTCATCTTCCACGTGATGCGTGAAGAGCAGCGCCAGTTTTACGACCTGGAAGCGCTGTGGGAATCGATTCAAGCCAATCCAGACCTTACGTAACAACGGCGGCCCCGCCGATAGCCTGCACGTCGTATGCTGTCACTATGCATCGCGCTGCCTATCTTGTCGTCCTCGCTCTTGTCGCGGTAACAACCGCAGCGCCGCCGTCTGCGCCCCTGACCAGGGACGAGCAGGCCATCGTCTCCGCGGTATCGCCCGCTGAAATGAAAGGCAACCTCTCATTCCTAGCCTCGGACTTGCTGCAAGGCCGAGGCACTCCATCGCCGGGCCTCGATCTGGCTGCCGAGTTCATCGCCTCACGATTCCGAGCCGCCGGCCTGGAGCCGGCGGGAGACGACGGCTACTTCCAGACCGCCGACTGGCCCCTGCGCGGCGATGCCCCGAAGACCGCCAAGGTTAGAAACGTGATCGGTGTGCTGAGAGGGAGCGATCCGAAGCTGAAAGACACCTATGTGATGGTCACCGCCCACTACGACCACCTGGGTATGAAGAAGTCCGTCGAAGGCGACCTCATCTACAACGGGGCTAACGACGACGGCAGCGGCACGGTGGGCGTTATCGCCCTCGCCGAAGCGATGGCGAAGCTGAAGCCCAGGCGGACCATCATCTTTATGGCCTTGTTCGGCGAGGAGCGCGGCCTGCTCGGCTCGCGCTACTACGGCGAGCATCCCCTCTTCCCGGTCGAGAAGACGATCGCCGACATCAATCTTGAGCAGATCGGCCGCACTGACGACACGGAAGGGCCTCGCGTTAAGGAGCTAAGCATGACGGGCTTCGACTACAGCGACATCGGGCCGATGCTCGATAAAGCGGGGGCGAAGGTGGGTGTTCGGGTTACCAAGCACCCACAGTTCAGCGATGCTTACTTTGGAAGGTCGGACAACCAGTCCCTTGCCGACCAAGGCGTGCCCGCGCATACCGTTTGCACGGCGTTCGAGTATCCCGACTACCACCGCGTCAGCGATCACTGGGACAAAGTGGATTACGAGAATCTTGCCCTTGTGACCCGCGCGGCGGGCTTGGGAATCTGGCAACTGGCCAACTCGGATCGCGAACCGAAGTGGAATAGCGCGAATCCCAAGGCGGCGCGCTATCTTGCGGCCTGGAACAAGCGGCACGGCGTGTCAAACTAGGCGCACATGGCGCACCAGACCGTCCTCGTAGTGGACTTCGGCGGACAGTACACGCAGCTCATCGTGCGTCGCGTCCGGGAGCTAGGGGTGTACTCGGAGATGGTCCCTTGGACGGCGGCTGAGGCCCGGATCCGCAACGACAAGCCCGCGGCGGTCGTGCTGAGCGGCGGCCCGCGCAGCGTGCTGGATTCAGGCGCTCCAACGATCGACGTCTCGATTCTCGATGGAATCCCCACACTGGGAATCTGTTATGGGCAGCAGCTCTTGGCATACCGCCTCGGCGGGCGAGTCGAAAAGGCTGACCACAAGGAGTATGGGCACCGAACCCTGCAGTACCCGTTGGACGAAGAGCGTGCCGGTTTGGCCGAGGGTTTGCGCGTTGAGACAAAGCGAACTGCTCTGCTGACGGCGATAGGGTCGCTCGCTGCCGAGCTAACCGCGCCGACAGTCTGGATGTCGCACGGCGATCAGGTGCTCGAAGTTCCGCCCGGTTTCACCATTACCGCCCACACTGACACCTGCCCGGTCGCCGCGATGGAGAACGATGAAGCCAAGATGTGGGCGGTGCAGTTTCACCCGGAAGTCACCCATACACCGGGAGGCAAGGCGCTGCTGGAAGGATTTGTTGCTCGGGCTGGGTTGCAACGCGACTGGACGGCGGAGAACTTCATCGACGAGGAAATCGTCAAGATTCGCGACTCGGTCGGCGCGACGGGCAAGGTGCTGTGCGCAGTTAGCGGTGGGGTGGATTCGAGCGTCATGGCGGCCCTGCTCATCAAGGCGATCGGCGACCGCGCGGTGTGCGTGTTCATCGATCACGGGCTGCTTCGCAAGGGCGAGGCCGAGCAGGTCGAAGACACATTCTTTAACCACTTCAAAGCAAACCTCAAGGTCTTCAAGGAGCACGATCGATTCTTTGGCGCGCTGGCAGGATTAACCGACCCCGAGGCGAAGCGCAAGGCGGTGGGCGAGCAGTTTGTTAGAGTCTTCGAGGACCATGCCGGCGAGCTAACCGATTGCGAGTTTTTAGCCCAGGGGACCCTCTACCCCGACGTGATTGAGTCCGGCTCGCCCACCGCGGCCAAGATCAAGACCCACCACAACGTCGGCGGCCTGCCGGATTGGATGAAGATGAAGCTGATCGAGCCGCTGCGCTGGCTCTTCAAAGACGAGGTCAGGGAAGTGGGCCGCAGGCTCGGGCTGCCCTTGGACATGGTAGAGCGGGAGCCTTTTCCCGGACCGGGCCTGTCGGTCCGGGTGCTTGGTGAAGTCACGCCGCAGCGCGTCAAGATCGTTCAGGAGGCGGATCATATTTTCAGGTCCGTTCTCAAGAAGCGGAAGCTCAATCGGGGGATCTGGCAAAGCTACGCGGCCCTGCTCGATGTGCGGAGCGTGGGCGTGATGGGCGACGAGCGCACATACGAGCAGCCCATCGTGCTGCGCGCTGTCGAATCTGAGGACGCGATGACGGCTCGCGCGGTGAACTTGCCGTTCGATGTTCTGGAAGAGATCGCGACGCGAATCGTGAACGAGGTCGAGGGCGTGAACCGTGTGTTTTACGACCTGACGAGCAAGCCCCCGGCGACGATCGAGTTGGAGTAGTGGACCTTTGGTCCCGGCGGGAACCACCGGCGAGATAAACTGCGTTCTGGATATAGGCCAGATTGGGCCGGGAGGAACCGATTATGTTTGGATGGAAAATTTTAGCGAGCTTTACGATGGCCGCGGTTGGCGCGTTGTCGAACATGATCGGCCTCAACTCGGGTCTCGATAAGGGCGACAACGTTCCGGCCTTTGAGCCGACTCACGTGACCGGCGCGGACAAGAACACCGAAACCTGTCCGGTTTGCAAGTACGGGGCGCTCCCTGCGGTGCAGGTGTGGGTCAATCAGGGCCCGTCCGGCGATCACATGAAGATCGCAAAGACTCTCGAAGCCGAAATGGCGAAGTTCAACGCGGGGAAGCTAGCCTTCAAGTCGTTTATGATCTTCAAGAGCAACGATGGCGCGCAGATCGCGCCGAAATTGGTGCAGTTAGCCAAGCTAGCGGACGTTCAAGACGTCGCGATGGCTTGGCTGCCGCCAACCGATGACGCCTACAAGGGCTACCGGATCAATCCCGGGGCCAAGACCACGATCCTCATCTACAAGAATCGTAAGGTGCAGGACAAATTCGTCGATCTGAAGATCGATGAAGCCGGACTCAAGCAGCTCAAGACGTCGATCGAAAAGATGATGAAGTAGCTCTCCCGCCAACCCATGAAAGAAACCCTGGCGCTAGTGCTCCAGGGTTTCTTCTTGTGTTATGGGGGGTCGGGGGAGGAGCGATCCGCGTCTGAAGGGGCGTACCAGAGCCGTCGAGCCGGAGCGTCACGTCGTTTAGCCGCATCCGCATTTCTGCAAGCTGCGCCTCGATCCTATCGAGCTGAGACTGCTGATCGAGGCTCGTTCCCTTGTTGTGGAAGAGCTGGGTCATCTTGCGTTGGTGCGCGAGCATCATCGCGACGCACGGAACGATCACCATGAGACCGAAGCCTACGATCATCGGCGCGATGTTGTTCCAATCGGCGTTCATGCAAGATACGGTAGCACGACTCTCGACAAAGTGCTGGGCAGGGACTACAATGGAGCGGTCCTAGAACTCGATTGATTTAGAATCCGTCTTCAGGTAGCATCCCCACAGATTCCAGCCCGAAGGAAAGAAACCGCATGCCCGGAAAGATTCTTGTATGTGACGACGAGCGACACATTGTCCGCCTGATCCAGGTGAACCTTGAGCGACAGGGCTACGAGGTGGTCACCGCATTCGACGGCAAAGAGGGTCTGGAGAAGATTCGCTCAGAAAAGCCGAATCTCGTCGTGCTCGATGTGATGATGCCGTACATGGACGGCTTTGAGGTTCTCAAAAACCTGCGGCGAGAGTCCGAGACGGAGAATCTTCCGGTCATCATGCTTACCGCTAAGGCCCAGGACAAGGACGTATTCGAGGGTTACCATTACGGCGCGGATATGTATCTCACCAAGCCCTTCAACCCGATGGAGCTTGTCACGTTCGTCAAGCGAATCATGCAGGGCGACAACGAAACCAACGGCGGGCCGAAGCGCTTCGACATCTAAGCGCGGCCTTCTGGCACGCAACTTGAGCTAATTGCCCGCTGATGCTGCACCTCCTTGCCGACGAGACGATCCCGGAAGGTATCAGCGATATTATTTTCTTGCCCCTTGCGCTCACGCTGGGCGCCTGCCTTATTTTCTATGCGGGCTGGTGGGTGGAGAACCGTCTCACCAAGGCTCCGTGGAAATGGATTGCCCTTGCGCCGGTCCTATACGCGCTTTACATCGGAATTGGCTGGATGTTGAGATTTCAGGAGCCCGTGTACAACTCGCTGGTTACCACGGGAAGCGCCAAGAAGATGATTGCCGCTCACTACGGTTCCGTCATTATTCCGATCCTGGGCCTCATCGCCATCGTCCTATTTCACTTCTTCAATCACAAGCTGAACCTCGATCCAGACGAGTAGTCGCATAATTGAGCTATGCAATCGTCCGTAAGAGATGACGTGGGCGGTATCAAGGCTGGGCTGACGACGACGCAGGCTCCTTTTATCGAGGAGGCGCAGCGCAACGGCGAGTTGTACATCTCGCAGCCCTACGAGCTGTATTCCGAAGAAAACCACGATGCCTGGCGCAAGCTCTATAAGCGGATGATGCCGCGCTGGGAGCGCTACAGCAACGAATGGTTCCTGCGCGGGATCAGTTCGCTCGGTCTCAACCCTGACCGCGTGCCGAAGCTCGAAGAAGTCAACGAGTACCTGCACCCCCTGACGGGCTTTCGCGCCAAGCCAGTGAGCGGCTACGTCCCCGCATTCCTCTTCTTCGATTGCCTGCGTAACCGCGAATTTCCGACTACGATTACGATCCGTTCCTCAAGCAAGCTCGACTACCTTCCCGAACCCGACATCTTTCACGATATCGCCGGCCACGTGCCCATGCACACCGACACTGCGTTTGCCGACGCACTCGTGCGGTTTGGCGATTGCGCCCACACCGCCGCCGACATCGTGGCCGGAATCAAGGATGACGACAAGAAGATCCACACCCTGACCTCGATCATGCAGGCGATGGCGAGGTTCTTCTGGTTTACGATCGAATTTGGCCTCATGAAGAACAAAGACGGATTGCGGGCCTATGGGTCGGGCCTGTTGTCGTCGTACGGCGAGCTGGAGCACTGCATCGAATCACCCGAGGTGCAGCGCTATCCCATTCAGATCGAGTGGGTGGTCAATCAGTATTTCGAGATTGATCACTACCAACCGCTGCTGTTTTGGGTCGACTCGTTCGATCACCTGTTTTCACTAGTCGACGAGTTGGAAAAACAGATGAAGGACGGAAAGCTGAACAATGTCGCCGGCGGAGAGCCCGCGGTCAACGAGCAGGATCTGGCGAGCTTCCTAAGGGCTGGGTAACTGGTTCGCAACGACTCCAACAAAACGTATAATCAGTTAAGCCGAACAGCCTCGGTCAACCGGCGTCGCTTGACCTCACGATTGTAGGCCGACGCCATGGTTGC
>JBBREM010000115.1:0-8200 GCA_038202925.1 Fimbriimonadales bacterium
GAATTCAGAGCCCAGTCGGTCGCTCCTTCTTCAAAGTTTAGTCGCTGCCCGATGCAGCGCCAAATGACTGCATGTTTGGCAGCAAAGTGCAACGTATAGGCAACGAGAACGTCCGGATCCTCATACTCGGGGGGATCAAACCCGAAGTAAGAGTTCTGAACCTCGTAGAGTTTGTCGCGCAAGAGAGCGTGCCTGGCGGGTGTCATTCGAATCCCGAGGTGCTCTTCCTGATATCGCAAGCCAACATCGCGATAAAACTCAAACAGGTTCATGTACAACCGATTGTGGCTGATCGAGTGAACCTCGATCCAAGTTGGCACTCGCAGGGTCTGGCGCGCTCTTTCAAGGCGTGGAAGAGGTCATTGGCGGCAATTTGAACCTAAATAGGAGCGTCGAAAAGGCGAGGTCTCTCAACAGGTCTCTCAATTCAATGAGAGAAAATTGGAGACCAGCCTAATAATCGAAGGTGAGACGGTGGATTTGTGCAGGTTTGTAGCCTTGAACCTGGTCGGGGCGACACGATTCGAACGTGCGACCTCTTCCACCCCATGGAAGCGCGCTACCAAACTGCGCCACGCCCCGATGCGCGAACAGGGATTGTACCAGCCGATGGGGCTGGCTATCCCGTCAGGCCCGCGCGACTCTCTCATGCAAAACGCAGAAAACGCAGAGCGGGATGCATGGCTCTTAACAAGGGCCCCAGTTTCCGTCTATCGCTTTCCCTTAGCGTCCTTCGCGCCATTGCTCGAACTTAGCTTGCAGCAAGCAGGGCCGGCAGATCGCTCAGGGCCGCGAGGATGGCACCGCGCGTTTCGGGGCGGGATCGATCGATCAGAAATGCATACATGCCCGCTTCCTGGGCTCCGCGGAAATCGTCGAGCGGATTGTCGCCGACATGGACGGCCTCGTCGGCGGCAACTCCAAACCGCTCAAGGGTGAGGTCAAAGAGCCGCGAATCGGGCTTTTCGACGCCCTCCTCCAGGGAAGCCACGACATGCTCTAACCGATCATGGATGCCCAGCGATCGCAACACGCGGTGCAGCGAGTAATCCCAATTGGAGATAACGCCCAGCCGAGTGCCGGCGGCGTCAAGCGCGTCCAGGGTGGGCAGCACATCGTCGAAGAGGGTGAAGAGATCGGTGCCGTAGAGCAGTCCCGGGGCGGCTTCGATCATCGCCGGAGCGAGCGACCTCGGCTGGCCGATCGTTTCCAGCCAGTCCTCGGTCAGGCGGTGCCAAAACTGGTCGCACTTGAACTCGTCGCGCGTGGTGTTGATCTGTTGGTATTCGCCCCAGCGCGACCTGAGGGACCGCTCGTAAACACCGCGCTCCTCATCGCCGAGATCGAGCCCGACCGCGCTTGCGCAACTTAGCGCGAACCCGCCCGGCGACCACTTTACGCGCACCAGAGTCTCGGCGGCGTCGAACGTCACGACCTTGGGCTTCATCGGCGAAAGAACGATACCAGCCATGTAATCAGCATCAGCGCCGCGCCGATCAGGATCATCGTCGTGATGGGGAAGTAGAAGCCAAAGCCGGGCCGCTCCACCGCAAGGTCGCCGGGGAGGCGTCCGAGCCGCAGCCAACGAAACACGCCCAGCCAAACGAGTCCGCCGATCGCGGCGATCCCTAGCCCAACCACAACCAGCGCTTTGCCCGCCTGCTCCATTCTTCAATTGACGATTGACGATTGAGATCTGATCTCCTTGCGACTTTGACTACCACCGCAGGTTTGACCCCATTCACCCATGTAGCCGCCTGGGCGGCAAGTTTCACAAACTTCTGAAAGTTCGCGCCTTGTCAAGGTATAAAGAAGTCGAAGCTATCGTGGGCGATCAGGCCATTTGGCAAGCCGAAGGAGTGCAGAAGCGTGCCGCCGTCCGCGACATGTTTGGCGAGATTGCGCCGACATACGACCTGCTGAATTCCCTGATCTCCTTCCGCCTCCACCACCGCTGGCGAGCCTTTGCCGTGCGTCAATTGCAGCTTAAGCCCGGCGGTCGCGCTCTAGATGTCTGCTGCGGAACCGGCGACTTCATGCGGCCCCTCCGTCGGGCCGTGACCAAGTCGGGCGAGGTATTCGGCGTCGATTTTTGCCTTCCGATGCTCGAGATCGCTCAGAAGAAGGGCGTGCCTGGATCGGTTGGGCTCGGCGACGCCTGCCGATTGCCCATCCAAACCGCGACTCTCGACGCCGTCAGCGTTGGATGGGGCATACGCAACGTGCCCGATATCGATCAGGCGCACCGCGAGATTGCCCGGGTGCTCAAGCCCAGCGGATGGTTCGTGAGCCTCGATATGGCTCGCCCTCGCAACCGTATGGTTCGCAGCGTCAGCGAGTGGATGTTCAACCGCCTCGTACCGCGGCTTGGCTCGCTGTTCGGCAAGACTCAGGCCTACACGTACCTGCCGAAGAGCACGCAGAAGTTCATGTCTCGCGACGAGCTAAGCAGCTCCATGACGAAGGCCGGCTTTGCAGATGTTGCGCATCAGGACCTGTTTCTTGGAAATGTCTGCGTTCATTGGGGGCGGAAGGCATGACCATCGCCGGGCATGACGAGCTGCTCGCCCAGATATCCGCGGAAGTCCAGGAGGTTGAGGCCGAACTGGCGCTCCAAGTGACCAGCGGCGTCGAACTCGTCGACCGAGTGGGGAGGCACACGCTAGAAGCGGGCGGCAAGCGCCTTCGACCCGCCTTCGTCACTCTCGCCGCGCGGGCAACTGGACTTGAATTCGACGTCGCAAGAGCTCGCAAGGTGGGCGCGTGCATGGAGATGATCCATATGGCGACGCTCATTCATGACGACGTCATCGATCACGCGGCGATCCGCCGGGGGCGCGAAACCGCGAGCACCCTGTACGGCAACACCGCCGCCATTCTCAGCGGCGATGTTTTGCTTGCCAAGGCGATGGCGGTTCTCTCG
Organism: Fimbriimonadales bacterium; assembly: GCA_038202925.1. Classification (GTDB taxonomy): domain Bacteria; phylum Armatimonadota; class Fimbriimonadia; order Fimbriimonadales; family Fimbriimonadaceae; genus JAEVZK01. The sequence continues at coordinate 2,924 of JBBREM010000115.1, forward strand.
CAAGACGGCGATCTGGAGATCATCCAGATGGTCAGTCGGGCGGTTGTGGAGATTGCAGAAGGGGAAGTGCGCGAGCTCGAATGCCGGGGGCGATTCGACCTCTCCGAAGCCGAGCACTTGCAGCTCTTGAGGATGAAGACGGCGAGCTTTATTCAGGCCTGCTGCGAGGCGGGCGCACTGATCGCAAGGGGCACGCCCGAAGTGCGAGAAGCTCTCGGCCAATATGGCCACCACATCGGCATGGCGTTCCAGATCGTCGACGATCTTCTCGACTATCGCGGCGAGGCGACTGGCAAGCCTAAGGCGGGCGACTTTCGAGAGGGGCAGGCGACGCTGCCGCTAATTCTGGTGCGCGATCGACTCGAGCCCGACGAAGCCGACCTGGCAAGGCGCAAGTTTGGGAATGGAGTAACCGACGACGATCTGAGAACGATCGTCGGCTGGATGGCCGACCGGGGCTCCTTTCACCGTGCCGAGGAGGCCGCGCAGGCTCAGGTCGAGCGCGCTAATGAAGCCTTGGCCCCGCTGCCGAACACCGCAGCGCGCGGTCTGCTGCAAGCGGTAGGCGGCTTCGTGCTGAGCCGGCAGGCGTGACGGTGAAGGCGTATTCGCTTTACATCTTCGATCTGGATGGCACGCTTTATCGCGGCGACCAAGTCCTGCCGCACGCAGTAGAAACCCTCGCCGAACTGCGACGCCGGGGCTCCTTGATTCGGTACCTCACCAACAATTCGAGTCGCACCCCGGAGGATCAGGCCGAGAAACTGACCCGCCTGGGCTTCGAAGCTGCTCCTGCCGACGTGCTTACCTCTTCGGTGGGCACCGCTCGCTACGCGGCGAGTGAGGGCATCAAGACGGCCTTTGTGATCGGCGAGGAAGGACTTTATCGCGCGCTCGCGGATGCGGGCGTGATCTCCGTCCCCCAACCCCCTCCCTCAAAGACCCTTCGACTTCGCTCAGGGCAGGCTCACTTTGAGGGAGGGGGCTTTCCGGATGCGGTCATTGTTGGCATTAATTGGTCGTTTAACTACGACATGGTGAGCGACGCGATGCGGTACATCCGCGCGGGGGCGCGTTTCATTGCGACCAACGCGGACGCGACTTACCCGCTCGAGGACGATCGCCTCGTTCCCGGCGCGGGCGTGGTGGTCGCGGCGGTCCAGACGGCGTCGGGAGTGGCTCCCTACATCGTGGGCAAGCCCAATCCTCACCTGATCGAGCTGATCCTGCAGGACGCCGGCCTCGCCCCGCAGGACACCCTGGTGGTCGGCGACCGCTACGAAACCGACATTCTCAGTGGCCGCGCCGCAGGGTGCGACACGCTGCTCGTACTAACGGGTGTAAGTACCGAGGCACCGGACCATCAATGGTCGGCCCAGAGCCTCGATGTGCTGATCGTGAACTAAGCCATCGCTTTCGGGCGCTCGGCGCTAAGCGACTCCTCACTGAACTTCAGCTTGATGCCCCGCTTCTGCAGTTCGTCCACGTACAGCTTGCCCGGCATTGCCGTCTCGTAGCGCAGCGCGCCCGCCGCCATGCGGCCGAGCGAAAGCTGGTGGGCGTAGATCGCGGTCGAGAAACCCGTCATTCGCTCCATAGCGGAGAATTCGGTCTTGGGGTCGTACTTCTCCAGGATATCGATCTGCAGCTTGACGCGCTTGCCGCCGCGCGTTCCGACTCCCACGCCCCGCACAATGATCATGTCCGTGTCGTTCGGATCGCGCAGCGCCTCGCCCATCAGCTTGTGCCACAGGTGAACCGGAACGACCTCGCCGGATCGCGTCTTGACCGGGTTCGCATCCCAAAATCCGAAATCCTTGAACATCTTCATGAACTGGCAATGCCCCGGATAGCGGATGGTCTTGTACTCGTACTCGTGGAGCTTGCCCTCGAAAGAGAAGGGCGCGGTCGAAGCGCCGCCCGAGGTGTGGAACGCTTCCATGTCGCCCACGCCGTCGATGTGGAGGTCTTCAAGCTCGGTCAGGGTTTCGACCTGAGCCAGTTTGCCGTCCCGAATGAGGTCGGAGCGGTGGTCATACTCGGCGACGAGGCCCTCGACGTTGAAGACGAGCTTGTAGTTGAAGGGCGGCTTGGGATTCTGCGGCAAGCCTCCGCAGTAGAGGCGCACCGACTCGGTCTGCTCGAGCTCTTCCATGAAGTAGCTGGCGAGATCGTTGACCATGCCGGGTGCGAGCCCGGTGTCGGGCACGATCGTCACGCCCGCTGCCTTCGCGTCGTCGTCGTGCTTGAGGGTCTCCCATGTCACGGCGGTGTCTCCGCCCATGTCGCACATGTGGGTCTTCGACTTCACCGCGACGGCGGCAACGCGAGGGTGCATCCAATAGGGCACGCAGCTCACCAACACGTCGACGGGTTCAAGAAATTTGTGCAGAGATTCGGGGTCTAAGGCGTCCGCGGTATGGGCTCGGCATACGTTTCGTTGGACCAGGGAATTCACGCGGGCGGCGTTTTTCTCCGCCTGCTCCAGATCCATGTCGCCCATCAGGATGAGTTCCGGATCGGCGTGTTTGGCGAGGTCGTATGCAACTGCGGTGCCTTGCATGCCGGCACCCAAAATGGCGAACGTCTTCTTCATTGATTATCCTTGGAGCAGCATTGTCCCATGAACTGAGGTTACCGAGCTTAGGGAACCCTTAGAAATAGGACGGAACCGATACATCGGTCTGAGTCAACAAAACGGCGGAGGCTTGAATGCCTCCGCCGTTTTGGATGGGCCGCGAGCTTAGCGATTCTTGCGGCGACGAATCAGTGCGATCGCGCCTAAGCCAAGGGCTGCGATCGTGGCAGGCTCGGGAACCGGCGCTGCTGCGAGTCCGACCAGTAGCACGTTGCTTCCGCCACCATCGACGGTGCCGGTTAGCGTGGCGGCTCCGGTCGCGAGATTGATGGTGTATAGCTTAGTGCCTGGACTTGCAAGAGTCTGAAGGGCCGCATAGGCGACTCCCGACTGCGAAATATCGAATCCGTTTACTCCCGTTGCAGAGATGCCCAGGAAACCCACCGTCGTCACGGTGCCGTTGTTGGGCGGGTTGATAAGGACCAGGGAGTTGTTGTTGTAATCGATTCCGTAAAGCGTGGTGCTTCCGGCTCCCGCAAAGTTATTGGTATATGCGATTCCCGCAATCCTCGGCGTGATGCCGAAGTTTGGGTCGCCACTGGCATAGGCGAGGTTGGTGTCGACGGTTGCGCCGCCGGTCACAACGTTGACGCGCAAGTTCTGCGTGGTATCGCTGACGATCCTCAATCGGTCCACAACCGGGTTGAAGTCGGTGCCGTAAGACGAGCCGCTCAACGTGGTTCCCACACTCGACATGAACGTGGCGACGCCAGTGTTTGAGTTGATCCGGTAAATCTGGCCGAACGAGCTGAGGCTGTACAAGTTGCCGTCGGCGGGCCGCAAGTCTAATCCGATCAGTTGCTCATTGTTTGCCAGGCCTGTGATAAACACGGCTGAAGTGAGCTGGCTTGGCGATGCTGAATCGAAGGTGACGAGCGAACTGCTGGTTGTCAAGCCGTAAAGCAGCTCGGCATTAGCTGAGGACGGAATGAGCGCGATGGCAGCTCCGACCGCGGATGCGAAAAATAGACGTAATCTCAAGTTATCTCCAAATAGCAAACCAGGCCAATCATCTACGATTCCTCGCAGATACCCGTGCATGGTACTGCAGATGTAAGCAGAGCGGCCCCCGTAAATATATGGGAATGGGTTTTTTTCGGCGACGCCATAATCGAGCCCATGCGCGCCATCAAAGCCAACGCGGAAAACTCGGTTGTGATCGTCATCGACGAGCAGCCCACGTTTCTCGCCGCGATCTATGAAAGCGAGCGCGTGTTGAACCGCACCGAATTCCTACTCAAGATCGCCAAGCTCCTTGGCATTCCGGTGATAGCGACTGAGCAATACTCGGAGCGAATGGGAGGCACCGAGCCTCGCGTCGCCCGGTTGCTGCCGGCCGGAGAAGTGCCCTTCGCGAAGATGAGCTTCAGCTGCTGCGGATGCGGAGGCTTTTTGGCACGTCTGGAAGCAACCGGCAAACGACAGGCGATCTTGGTCGGAATCGAGACGCATATCTGTGTCAGCCAAACGGCGGCGGATCTGATTACTGCGGGATATGAGGTTATCGTGTGCCCCGACGCGGTTTCCGCGAGAACGCTCGAAATGCATAAAATCGGGATGGAGCGAATGCGCGATTCGGGAGTTCTGCCGATGCATAGTGAAGCGGTAGCCTACGAGTGGCTGGGCTCAGCGGAGCATCCCAAGTTCAGGGAGGCGCTTGCGATCGTCAAGAGGTACGCCCAGTAGCACTCCACGGCTTAATGTCGCACGGTAATCTCGGGGCATGCCCAAGCGCTCCATCCGCGCCGACGACCTGCTGCGCATCATCGCCGTCGGCGACCCGCAGATTTCTCCCGACGGGGAGCGGATCCTGTTCTCTCGCAAACACGTTAACGAGAAGAACAAATCCGTCGCCAACCTGTATTCCGTCGGCCTCGACGGCGCGGTGACGCAGTGGACCCAGGGTGATGGCGGGGTGGGGCATGGGCGCTGGTCGCCGGATGGCTCGCAGATCGCGTTCATCAGCGGGCGCGAGAAGCCGTCGCAACAGATCTATCTGATTCCCGTTGGCGGCGGAGAGGCCTTTGCAATCACCGAGCTGCCGGAGGGGAGCATCGGCGGATTCCGATGGTCGCCCGACGGGACGAAGATCGCGTTTCTCTTCCGCGAGCAGCATCCCGACCGCACCGAGAAGGCTCAGAAAGAGCGTGAAGAGAAGGGCCTGAGCACGCCGCCGTGGGAGATCGACACGGTTTGGTACCGGCTCGACGGAGACGGCTACTTCGGGAACCAGCGCTACAAGCTCTATATCTTCGACATCGCCGGCAAGAAAACGCTGTGCACCTATGATGCGGCGCCCGATGGCAACTACAGCTTCGACTGGAGTCCGAACTCCAAGGAGGTCGTGGTCATCCACACGGCGTCGAAGCATCCGTTTATCGATCCGCCCAACATGCAGCTCTATCTGGTCGGCCTAGACGGAAAGGGGACGAAGTTGAAGGGGCTGCTCAAGGGAGACAAGGGCGAGCCGCGGTGGTCGCCTAACGGAAAGTGGATCGCCTTTGCCGGCGATATCGACGAGGAGGACCCATGGGGGACGCGGAACACGAAAATTTACGTTGTCAAGCCTGAGGGAGGCGAGCCGCGAGACCTTACCGGCCTACAAGACTTCGACATGGCCGTTGCGACCCTGAGCGACA
>JBBREM010000116.1:0-8153 GCA_038202925.1 Fimbriimonadales bacterium
CGCCTCAAGGCTGATCGCCGGCTTGCTTCGCTTCTTCTTGCGAATGTCGAGGAAGCAGTTCGTCGAGATGCGATACATCCACGTCGTGAACGCGGAATCGCCCTTGAAGTTCTCCAGAGCCTTGAACATCCGGATGAATGATTCAGCGACGACGTCGGCGGCCTCTTCCGGGTCTCTGGTCAAGCGGAACGCATATTGATACGCGCGCTGCTGGTGTTTGGCGACAAGTTGATCGAAGGCGGAGCGGTCTCCGCGTCGGCTGCGCTCGATGAGCATTCCGTCGTCAGCTGTAACTTTGGTCATTTTTCCCCTTCTGCTATTTAGCGTTAGGGGAGAGCTTTTTGGCGACTGGCAGAGTTGCTCCGGCCGTTGCCTCCGGTACCGCACGCTCTCCCAAGATGCGGCCCGACTTACGAATATCGCTTTCGTTTCCGAAATTGATGTGTTTATTATTGCTCCAGACAACGCAAGATATACAACTGGTAAATGTACTAGTTCACTTGATTATTGCGACTGACGGCGCAATTATTAGGCGGCTCTGTAGCTTAAATCTCTAGCCGCTCATCCGAGAGCAGAGATCAGAGGTCAGAGATCGGATATCTCTCCTCTCCCCTCCTCATCCTCTCTCCCGAGGCACGAAAAAGCGCGGGCTGGTTTCCCAGCCCGCGCCCTCAGCGTTTCGCTCGGTTTAGAACCGAACGGTCAGCTGGCTCGTGATGAATCCACCGCGAGCTCGTACCGGACCGCCGGTAATCGGGCTGAAGCCCGCCTGTTTGCCGTCCGCGTCGGAGAACTGCCACAGAACGTTGAAGTTCGTGCGAGAGTTCATATCAAAGCCCCAACCGATGTTCCACCAGGTCTCTCTGGGTTTGAACGTGGGGCCAGCCGAGTTGTATCGAAACATCACGTTCTCGTAGCCGAGTAACAAGTTGTGGTTTGCACCCATCTTGTACCCGATACCCACATTGTAGTGGTCTACGTGATCGTTGCTGTTGAAGGCGATACCACTCGCGCCAGGCGACGTAGCAGTGGCACCGGTTCCGGTGCCGTCGTCGGCGCCGGCGTTGATGCCCCTGTAGAAGCCGGCATTGGCCATCAGGCGGAGATTGCGACTAAGATCGAAGTGAGCGTCTGTATAGAAGCCCTCAATGTCCGTCGGATTCCACCAGATACCGATGCGACCCCAGTCGCCCGGTGCTCCGAACTGCTGCTCGATGCGGCGATAGCCAACATTAAGCCCCCAGTTAGAAGCGGCGTAACCGGCTTGGCCGTACCAAGCGGAGTTGAACCGGCTAATCACGTTGCGATTGCCAGCCTTGACATCCGACTTGCTGTAGCCAGCCGTCACGTCGATGTTGCTGAAGTTGAACTTCAGGTCACCGCCATAAACGGTAACCCCGTCAACTGCCGTGCCAGGCGCCGTATTGGCCAAGCCCGTCGCCGAGCCGTTCGAGTTCAGCCACAGATAAGCGAGGCTGAGTGATCCGGTGTTGCTCAACGGAACGTTGAGGCTCGTGCCGAACATCTGATCGACGGTCAGCAGTCCACCGTTAACATACGCGTTGTTCTGGTTCCGGAAGTGGCCGCGCGTTCGCTGAGCCGGGCCAATAATGCCGCCCGACAGGAACGGCGAACCCGCTGCGCCCGCCGTCATCGGCTGGAGCTCGCTGGCAATGAAGCCACTCGAGCCATTGTGGCCGCTCGTGCGGCCGCCGAAGACGTTGAGCTTAGCTCCGCCGAACTTGAACCCAAAGGTTCCGCCGTCGAAGTTCCAGTTGCCGTTATCCCACCTACTGTTAGAGAAGTAGGGCGTGGCATCAGGTCGCTGGAAGATATACGGGGACACCTTGACGCCAATTCGACCAAGCTCAGCATTGAAGCCAAGACCGGCGATCGACGTGTCGAAGTTCACGCTGAATTCCTGGAAGTAGAAGGAGTCCGCACCTTCTCCAAACGGGAAACCTGCCTGCGTTAGCGACTGGTCGAAGAACGGCAAGCCGCCCACCGTCGTGGCGGGGCCGCCGGGCCTGATCATGACGCTCGGAAGGCCCATCATGTTGCCGTAGACCATGGTGGCCTTCCAGGTCGGACCTGAAGCGTTATTGCTAACGAGCTTCAGCGCGGCCTCGTGGAGGATCGTGAGATCCTCGCCCGCACCGGCGATTCCGCCGGCGTTGCTGCCGCGACCGACGCCTGTCGGTCGTCCGTCGACGGTGATGCCAGTCGTGACTGGATTCGTTTCGGTACCGCGTCTGGCATACCCAGCGCCCATCCAGAAGTTCGCGTCACCCGAGACATCGAACGGAAGCGCGTGCTGCTTAAGCCAAGCAACATCGCCTCGCATCGCGTCGAGGTCCTTCTTCATCTGATCAACGTCGGCGCCCATTTTCGTGAGCTCGGCGCGGAACTCGTCCATCAATCGGCGAAGGCCGGCGATGTCCTCGTTCTTGATGCGGTTGACCTCGGCGGTCAGCGCGTCCAGAGCCGATCGGAGGTTATCCAGATCCGCTTTGGTGGGCGCGTTCGCCATGCGGTTGGTCAGATCGTCGATCTGAGCCTTCAGGCCGTCGGTGACGCCCTTCAGGTTTGCCCACACCGCGTGGCAGGCAACGGCGAGCTCGTAGCGGGAGGCCGGTCGGCCACCGCGGAAGAGTCCGTCGGGGTAACCCACGAGAAGACCTTCGGCCTTCATGCGGGCGAGTTCCTTATAAGCCCAATGGCTTTCAGGAACGTCGGGGAAGTTATCCTGCGCGAGCGCAGGCACGATAAGCAGTGCGCCTAGCACTGCTGACAAGGCGTACTTAAAGGTACGTTTCATGTCTTCTTTGTTGCTCCTTGCATTAATGTACGCAGCGGTGCAACGGAGAACCTGAAACCGTCCTTTGGCCCGAAACTCACAACTTTCCTTGAGTTTCCTATGAGTCCAAGCCCCGATTCAGCCCAAGCTCTTTGGTGCATCCTGCGCCAGCCTCCATTCAGAGGTCACACATATTCTAATCGATTGTGCAAAAAAATTCAATAGGGCTGAACTTTTCAGGAGTTTTGGGCTGCAAATCAAGGGTTTGTGCTTGAGTCATTTGGGCGTTTGGCGTTGGGGCTACCAGGTGTCTAGAAGGCACTCGGCTTCGCTCGGGATGAGGGTTGTGGATATGGGGTGTTGACCGGCGGTCCTTCGACTTCTACCTTCGCCGAGGCTCGGTATCCCCTCAGGATGACGAGGGGTTGTCTCCGGCTTCGCCGGAGTCGGGGACAGGAATGTCCCCGCCACCCTCCACCCCTGCCTCCTCCAAGAAGAACCACTTGGAGGAGGGGGACCGGACCTAGATCAGCTTGACTTTGCCCTTATCAGTGATCGGTGATCCGTTATCGGTGATCGGTAGGTCGTCCACGTAAGCGTTGGGCGTTGGGCGTTCGGCGTTGGGGGTTGTTGTGCCCTTGTCGACCAACTCTTTCGCCTTGGCTTCCTGCGCGGCTCGCTCGGCTTCCTTCTTGGGATCGCCGGAGCCGGCTTTGATTGACCGCTCGTGGGCGGCGGCTTGGCGGCCGTCGAGGGTGGATTCGTACTTGATGCCGATCGTGGTCTCGGGCTCGCCTTGGAGGAGGCGGTTGATGAGCTCTACGCCTTGCATGAGCGTGTGATCGGTATTGCTGACCTCGTACTTCCACATGCCGAAGCGGCCTCTGGAATAGATGTCCATGTTCTCCAGGTAGGGGATGGCTTCGGAGAGGATGCCGTCGCGCTCGACCGACGGGGTTGGGTAGGAGTATTTGGCGTTGTAGCACCAGGTGCTGACGATGTCCTTCTTATCCTCCTCGCGCAGGAGGCCGGAGTTGATGAGGCCCTGGATGGTCTCGTCGACGATGGTCTCGCCGTCGACCGGCTTGAACTCGCTATAGCTGGTCTCGCACAGCAGCGAGTAGTGGGAGTCCTTATCCGGCGTCATGTACGGGCTGTAGTTGCTGAGGTAGGTGACGCGGTAGAAGGGGCTGGTGCTTTCGGGGAAGTACATCCAGCTCTTGGTGCTGGGGCAGGGCTGCTTGATGCCGATGCCGACCATGTATCCGCCGGAGTGGCGCAGTCTCGACGTGCAGAGCTCGATCTCTTCGCTGACGCCAGTCATCACCTTGTTGCAGAGGATGTCGAGCGGCATGGTGGAGATGAGAATGTCGTAGGTTGTGGTCTCGCCGTTCTCGAACCTGATCTCCTTGCGGTGCGGGTTGATCTGCACGATCTTGGAGTTGAGGTGGACATGGCCATCGAGGACAGGGCCGAAGCGCTTGTAGAACTCGCCGGTACCGCCGAAGAGCGGAAACTTGAACATATTGTTCGGTCCCCACCCGACGTCGTCGGTCTCCAGCATGATGTTCTTGAGGGCGCGATCGACATCGACGACGGCGACGCGCTCGCCGATCCACTCTTTGTTCATCAGCTCGAGCGGGTGCGCCCAGACCTTGAAGTTGTAGGGGTTCATGAAGTGCTTGGCGATGCCATCGCCGAAGACGGCATTCACGAACTCTTGGAAGTTGGTCGTCTGCTTGTGGTCGCCCTTCGCCTGGGCTTCGAGGAGGCCGGACATGCACTCGTAGGCGGCCTCTTTGGGGAGGTGTCGGATATTGTTTTGAAAAGGGTAGGGGACCCATCGATCGAACATGCGCAGCCAGCACTCGCGCATATTGAGCTGAAAGTCGTCGTCCATCAGCTTATCGAAGATGTCGTCGTAATACTTGTAGTGGGAAAACATGACGTGCCCGCCCACATCCCAGGTGAACCCGGCGGTGTCGGTATAGCTGGCAGCGAGCCCTCCGATGTGAGGCCCTGCCTCATACATGTGGAAGTTCTTGTAGCCCAGCTCCTGTAGCCTATAGCCGGCACCAAGGCCGGCGGGTCCTGCTCCGATGATTACGATTTTCTTTTCCATGTTGGGTGGTTGGCGTTGGGTGTTGGGGTGTTGGGTATTCGGATCCGATCTCTGATCTCTGATCACTTAAGCGCTGCTGGTGCAGGCGGCGTTACGGGTTCTTTGGCGCTGGTGGCCTTGGCGATGAGGGCTTGCATTCGGGCTACCGTCTTCTCCCAGCCGGAGCCGTTGGCCTTGGCGATGCCTTTGGCGATCCACTCGGCGTGATCCCCGGCGAGGATCTTCTCGACTCGGTCGACGAAGGCTTGGGCGTCTTTCTCGATGAAGACGGTGTCCTGATACTGGCGGACGACATCGGCGACGGGGGTGCTGATGACGGGCTTGCCGGTGGCTAGGTATTCGAGTGCCTTGGTCGGGTTGATGAACTCGGTGGCCTCGTTGATGGCGAAGGCCATCATGCAGACATCGAACCCCTTGCAGTAGCCGGGCAGCTCTTTATAGTCACGGCCGCCGAGCCAGTGGAGGTTCGCGGCCTGGGGAAGGTCCTTCGGGTCGACTTTAACGACGGGACCCACCATGACGAACGACCACTCCGGCCGCATCGCCGACATCCCCTCGATAAGGGTGTAATCCACGCGCTCGTCGATGACTCCGAACCAGCCGATCACCGGGCCGTGCAGGTCTGCGATATCCTGCGGGATCGGGGTCTCTTCGAGCTGGGCCTTGCCGAAGTGCTCGGCTTCGACGCCGCAGCCGAAGAAATGCACGTTAGGGTGCTGCTTGCTCTTCTTGAGCCACAGCTCGTATCCCCCGGTGAAGACGATATCGGCGCGCTGCATCAGGCGCTTTTCCTGATCGATCAGCTCGGGCGGCGCACCTTTGAACTGGGACAGCTCATCCATGCAATCGTAAATGACGCCTTGATTCTCGAAATGGCCAAGCGACCAAGCGGCCTCCATCGGGCTGTAATACCAAAGCAGCGGGCAGTCGAACTCGCCCTGCATGTTGGCGGTCTCGATGGCCTGGCGAGCGAAGGTGCGGAGGGTCTCGTGCAGGGTCGGGCTGAAGCGCTCGGTCTCGCTGAGATGCACGGTCGAGACCATGATGTTCGGCGCGACGGCGTCGAGTTCGAGCGTGCCCTCGTCGGCGTTGGCGAGATCGAAAATGGGCTCTTCGATGAAGAGAATGCGGTGCTTGGCGGCGAATCGGCTCAGAAACTGCTGTGGCCTTTGCCACACGAAGTTCCAGCGAAGGTGGCTAAATACCACGATGCCGGGCTCGCTGGTCCGAGGGACGGACAGGACCGAACCGGGCAGGCTCACGCCATTTAACTCGCCATTCTGCATGAATGCCTCTCTCCTTGTAGCTGCCTGGGATACGTAGATTTAGAAGTCTGAAAAGGTGAGCTTTCGCGACTTACTGCCCGGGAGCTGTGCCTGTAAGACCAGTCGGCAACCTGATTTGTTTCGGCGGCGAGGCGCTGGAAGGCAATTGTATGCCCAGCAAATGGTCCTACCGCTGTTGATAATCGGGATGTGTTCGACAACGCTGTCGCTCCTCCCTGTCGTATACCACCGCACCTGGCAATCCGTAAAGTGGAAAACTCTAGCGGTATTGGATCACGCGATCCATGCTGGGGTAGCTGTCCATCGAAATCACTTCCTTCAGAGTACCTGTGATTCGATAGACGGCGACCTGGAAGCCGGCCCTGCCGGTGTTCCGGATGCGGGCGCGGCCGTGGTTCGTGCCGATGGTGTAGGTGCCGGGCTGCAGCATCTCTCGCACCTGCTGGGTGACGATGGGTTTTTCCTTCAGAGCGTGGGGGCCGTAGATCCCGATGTTGAGACGGCTGCCGTCGATGCTGCCGATAATGCGCACGGGATAGGGGTGCGGGTTCTTAAACTTGAGATCGATCGCGCTGAAGGCGACGGCAGCGTCTCGGCCGGGCGGCACGTAACTGGGCTGGAAGCGGTGGCGGCTGCGCTCGACGATCTCCATGCCGCTGAGCAGGGCAGCGTTGTACAGGGTGGTGGAGGTTTGGCAGACCCCTCCGCCCCAGCTCTCGATGAGCTGGCCGTTGTAGCTGACGGGGGCGCGGCGGTATCCCTCGTCACGCGAGAAGCTGCCGACGACCTTGTTGAAGGAGAAGGTTGCGCCGGGGGCGATGGTGACCCCGCTGATCTTGCCGAGCGAGAGCTCGGAGTTGTGGCGCTGGCTCTTTGTTCGTCCAGCTAGGGAGGTCGTGTAGGCAGCGAGGCACACCTCGCCGGGGTGGGAGAAGGTCGCGACGGCAGAGATTATCGCGCCTATGACCAATATCGTTGCGACGGCGCGACTGATACTTCCGCCTCGGGCTGGACTTACCTGGGGCTCGAGGGCTGGACGCCCTGCAGACTCTCGGACGGGACGCCCGCGCAACTCATGGGCGGGACGCCCACGCCACCGCTCATGCCACTTTGTCATTCGGTCACCTTTAGCAGAGCCTCGCCGGTCGTGGCGCTTTGGCTGGGATCGTACATGTTGGAGATACCCGTCGGCATCGCGTGGCCGAGGCCGATCTGCTCGGCCCGCATCGTGTAGGTGAGGGTCTGCTTGCCCGACGCCAGGTAGCGCATGAAGAACGCGGCGCGGTCGTCGCGGACGACGGTCTGCGACCACCAGTAGCCCCAATCCTCGCCTTCGGGCACGAAATCGCGCTCGGTGATGCGGCAGCCACTGGGAATCGGGTCTTCAACCATGATGAACTCGCGATCCTGGTTGCTGTAGATCGCCAGCACGACTTGGATCAGATCGCCGGACTTGGCCTCGTCGATACTGCGCTTGGAGGGGAGCAGGCGCATGGTGCCGTCTTCAAGGCGCTGAGGCTCGAGGAGGTAGTAGTTGCGCAGGATGCTGAGGCCGTTGTCGCTGCGCAGGGGCATCAGCTTGTCCTCAACGACGGTCTGATCGAGGCGGGCGGAGTAGTAGCACATCTCGCCGCCGATCTTGGTCAGCGAGATCGTGTTTGCTCCCGACTTGAGGTCCTTGATGGGGAGCGTGATCTTCAGATCGGGGCTGAAGATCGAGGAGGGATCCATGTGGATGGTCTTCGCCGGGCCGCCGTTAATCGACACTTGGACATCGAACGTCTGGCCCAGCTCCTTCGAGGTCTTGAGATAGTCCGCTAGGGCAATCACGGCGAGGGCGGTGTCGCGCGTGCTCGACCAGCCATCGCCCTGTCGACCCAGCATGATTTGGCGGACGATTTTGGGAATGACCGGGTCTTGCGGCGCGAGTTTGGTCAGAGCGATCAGA
>JBBREM010000117.1:0-8093 GCA_038202925.1 Fimbriimonadales bacterium
CTTCATGCCGTAGGCACCCATGCCCACCGCGCAGCCGGTAATCGTCGCCTCCGCCAGCGGCGAGTTGAACACCTGATTCGGAAAAGCCTCGCTCAGCCCCTTCGTCAGGCCAAACACACCGCCCTTCGGATCCTCGATGTCTTCGCCGAAGAAAATCACCTTCGGATCGTTCTCCAAAGCCTTCTTGAAGGTCTGGTTGATGGCGGAAACCATCGTCATCCGCTGCGATCCCTGAATCGGCGGCGCTTCCGCCACGGGCTCCTCGCCAAAATTGTGGAAGTAGACCTCCTCCGCCAGCGGGTCCTGCTCCTTCTCCGCCTTCAGGTAGTCCTTGTCGACGATGTCCGCGACCTCGGTCTGAATGAGCTGATACTTGTCCTCCGTCAGCTCGCCGCTCGCAAGCAGCTCCTCCATCAGGAGCCGAATTGGATCGCGCGTATTCATCTCCTCGATATCTTCGAGTTTGCGGTAGACCCGGTGATCGTCGGACGACGTATGCGAGGAAAGCCGGTCGAGATCGGCCCAGATCAGCGTCGGGCCATCGCCTCGGCGCGCCTTGTCAAACGCCTCAATCCCAGCGGCGTGCACGTTGTCGACATATCGCGCATCGATTTTCACAACCGCGCTGTCGTCGATCATCCCCAGGTGGAACGGCATGAACTTGCCAGTGGGGGTGGAAATCCCATACTTGTTATCCTCCACCACGATCACGATGGGGAGCTTTTCCTGAATCGCGAACGCGACGGCCTCAAAGAACTCGCCCTGCCGCGCGGCGGCGTCGCCGACCGTGGCGAGGACGACTGAATCCTTGCCTTCCAGCTTCATGGCCCATGCCGCGCCGCAGCCCGGCAGCAGGTTGCCCGCCGTTGGAGTCGGGACGGAGAAGACGTTCTTCTCGCGGCTGCTGTAGTGCCCCGGCATCTGCCGGCCGCCACTGCTGGATTCGCGCTTCGCGAAGTAGGCGAGCGCCAGCTCGTAGTTGGTGATGCCCTTTCCGAGCATGATCCCGCGGTCGCGGTAGTACGGGAACACGTAGTCGTCGGGCCGCATTGAGAAGGTAAAAGCCCCCAGCGCTTCATGCCCCATCCCGCTAACCTGGAACCAGCCCTTGCTCTGCCGCAGCAAAATGCCCTCCCGCCGGTCGCCTTCGCGGCTGAGCATCATGAGCTTTAGGAAGTCCAGTTTGTTGTAAGCCTTGTGGGCGGGGGCGACAGACATGCAGTATTTACCTCTTCGTCGTTGAAGTTGGAACCAGCCTGAATTATACCGAGACGTGATCCGGGATCCTGGAGGGTCGGCCTCCGTGCCGACCGCTCGGTTGCGACGGAGCGCAACCCTCCACGGCCTACTTCAAGATCGTCCCATCTACCGCGATCGCCATACCGCCCGCCCGCCGCATCTTCGCGGGATCGCCGTGCAGGTTCTTCTCCGTCCCCTCAGACTCGTAGACGAGCACCGCTTTGGGGTCTTTGATGTCACCTAAATACTTCGCCGAAGCCTCGTTGTTGAACCCGTAGCCGTACTTACCAACCTGCCCCACGTAGGCCGGGTAAATCAGCTTCTTCAAGCCCTCGCCTTTCTGCAGATCGTTCGTTTGCAGCCGGTTCTCGATCGCCGTCATCCAGCCCTCGCCATAGGGAAACTGTCCTTCCGACTCTTCGTATCCCAGCAGCGCGGTCCGCATCGCCCGCAGCTTGTCGATGCTGCCGCCCTCGTACTGCTTGCGGTCGATATCATGGGTCCGAGACCAATAGCCCCAGCCGTAACGCAGCAGCGGTCCGTAAAACCAATAGCCGGTGCCAAGCAGCAGGATGAAGAACAGCCCGCATCCCAACAACACTTTCTTCTTCCGACTCGCCGCCATCCACGATTAAGACGACCGAGCACGGTTCTGGGAATCGTCAACCAATGTGCCGGAATCGTAGTTGACAATGCTCAGCTAACACTGAAGAGAGGAACACCATGCGTAACTATGGGAAAGCTCGACCACGAATAGCGCAAAGGGCGCCAAGCCACAACTCCGACGCAATCCACAATTGTCATCCCGAGCGAAGCCGAGGGATCGAGACCGAGCAGTGCTGACGGCTTCGCCGCTGGATACTGTGGCGGGGTCTAGCGCGAAGCGCTGTAGTCGCAGGCTTCAGCTTGCGTCCCTAACGCGCGACTTTCGACAGGGGAGCCGGTTTTGCCGGCTCCCAATATCCGGGATGTCAAGAAACCAAGCAGGAAGTAGGAGGAAGTAGGAGAACGGACACGGTTTAGATTAATCACGCGAAGCGCGAGCAAAAAAAAGGCTTCACGAGGCCGGGATTTCCCGCACGAAGCGTCGTAAACTGCCCGCGTGCCCCCGCCACGCGTGCCGCTGATCCTCGCTCCCACCCCGCTCCACCGCCTAGATCGGATGAGCAGGGAACTCGGCATCGATCTCTGGATCAAGCGCGACGACCTCACCGGCTTTGCATTAGGCGGCAATAAGGGCCGCAAGCTCGAATATCTCATCGCCGACGCGCTGGAGAAAGGGGCCCAGGTGCTCGTCTCCTGCGGCTCAGTACAGTCAAACTTCATTCGCCAGCTTGGGGCGGCCTGCTCCATCTACGGCCTCAAATGCGCCTCCGCAACGATGGCGTTGCCGTACGAGGACCACAAGCCGGCCGCCGCACCGATGGGACCGGGCGGAAACGCCTTGCTCGACGATCTGCTCGGCATCGACCTGCGAATCTACGACGACGCCCAATGGGACGAGCTTTTCGCAAGGGCCGAGGACATCGCAAAGGAATTCGAGGCGGCTGGCAAGCGCGTCTACCGAGTGCCGGTCGGCGGCTCCAGCCCCCTCGGCGCTTACGCTTTCGCCAAGGCCGCAGAGGAACTCACGGAGACCTTCGACTGGATCGTCACCGCCAGTTCGAGCGGCAGCACCCAGGCCGGGCTCGGCCATGCCCTTCACGCGACCGCCGCCAAGGTGCTCGGCATCGCCTGCGATCCCGAGCCCGAGATGATTCATGAATTCACCAAGTTGGCCTCCGAAATCGACAATATGACGGGCGAAACCAAAGGCATGAAACCCGAAGATTGGCAGTTTAACCTAGATTATGTTGGCCCTGGATACGGAGTTCCGAGCGAGGCCGGCCAAGCCGCCATCGTCGAGCTTGCTCAGAAGGAAGGCATCTTCCTCGATCCGATCTACACCGGAAAGGCATTCGCCGGACTGCTCGATCTGACCCGCAAGGGCGGAATCAAAGGCAAAGTCCTCTTCTGGCACACGGGCGGAACGCCCGCGCTCTTCGCAATGCCCTAGCCGCCTCGTGCGATCTCGTAGAACGCCTTGCTCGGTTGATATTCGCCCGTGACGCTGTTCCGGTCGAACAAGCCCGAATCTCGAGCCGGGTCAGTATCATTCGGCCCGTCGTAGAAGCACCAAGTCTCACCGACTAAGGCTCTCTTCATCCGAAGGAACATGGAGCCGACCGACCCTCCGATCTTAAGCCGAAATGGCCGGCCATCGAGGACCTGAGGGAACCCGGTCTCGCTGATGATGACAGGAAAGCCATATTCCCCCGCATCGTCCAAATAGGCTTTGGCACGCTCGGGAGCCACGCCCGCATACCAATGAATCGTGACCACATCCGGCATAAGTCCGGCGCGTAAGGAGGCCTCCCAAAACCTCTTCTCATCCGGATCATGGACACCCTGCGCGGGGCCGTACAAGCGGGCTCGCCCGCCTACCGCCTGGCGAATGGAGGCAAATTTAGCTGCATACTCTTCCGGGCTGATTCGAGGCTTCCAAAAGATCGGCTCATTCATCACTTCGATGTCGGTCACGCCCCAGTCGACCAGCTTCTTCGCTTGCGTCGCCATCCTTTCCCAGTCTTGGGCGACCAAAAACAGGATGCCAAAATCCTTGTAGTGAGTCAAAAGACGATGGCCCCACTCATCGGTCCAGTGCTTCTCGTCGAGATCCATACGGATCCACTTAATGCCAATCTGCTTTAGCCGGTCCACAGGTAAAAGTTCAGCATGCACGTTCAAGCCGATGCCGTCCACGCGCGAAGGCGGAAGTTGCGACGGCGAACGCATCGCCGCTGAGGCTGCGAGGCACAGGAGGATCGGAATGTTCATGCCAACTGAATCTACGCCAAAGATCGTGCCACTCGGTAGGCGATCCTGCAGTGCATTCTTCAGACGCACAATACCGGGCGGCGTTCTCCCGATATGCTGGCACCGTGGCACCTCTCGATCTTGTCAAAGACCTCGCGATCATCCTTGCCGGCATCATCGCCGTCACCACTTTCATCTCCGGCGTGCTCGAGTATGCGCGGCAGGGTCACCAGACGCGCGCGCAGAACTTCGTCACGATGAGGCGCCGATTCCTCGAAACGCCTCAGTATCGGGAGATTTTGGATCTTCTCGCCTCGGACGATCCTGGACTGAAGGACATTTCGATGCAGGAGAAGCGCAACTTTGTCGGGTTCTTGGAAGAAGTCGCCCTCATGGTGAATTCGAAGCTCATCCGGCGCGAAGTCGCGCACTACATGTTCGGCTACTACGTGCTCCTAACCGCCCGGAGCGTACACTTTTGGGAGGGTCTCGACCGCGATAGCGTGTATTGGACGGTGTTCAGAGACTTAGCAGCGAACATGCAGGATATGCAGACCGAGACGCCGAACGTCGACGTGCTCCGGTTCTAGGCCGCCTTCATGTTGAATCCACGCATCATAACGCGCTCGAAGGCCGCGACGACTTGCGGATCGAATTGCGTTCCACTGTTCAGCTTGATTTCCTCGACCGCGGCATCGCTCGACCACGCCGGCTTGTAGGGGCGATCGCTCGTCAGCGCGTCATACACGTCGGCGACGGCCACGATGCGGCCGGCGATCGGAATGTCGTCCCCGGACAGGCGTTGCCCATAACCGCGACCATCCCATCGCTCGTGATGGCTCAGCGCGATGTCGTGGGCAAGTTGCAGAATCTCGCAGCGGCTGTTGGCAAGAATGCTCGCGCCCAGCGCGGTGTGTCGCTTGACTTCTTCGAACTCCTGAGGCGTTAAACGGCCTGGC
This sequence comes from Fimbriimonadales bacterium, assembly GCA_038202925.1. GTDB lineage: Bacteria > Armatimonadota > Fimbriimonadia > Fimbriimonadales > Fimbriimonadaceae > JAEVZK01. The sequence goes on from JBBREM010000117.1 coordinate 5,055, forward strand.
TTGCGCAGGACCGCATCGGGGATGCCTACCTTGCCGATGTCATGCAGCGGCGCCGCCATGCGGATCAATTCTGCCTCCGGCGTGGGCAGGCCATATTCCAAGGCGATCTCGAGTGAGAGATCGGCCACCCGCCGGCAATGCTCGCCGGTGTCGTCGTCTCGGTAGTCGCCGGCGAGAGCCAGACGATGGACGATCTCAAGCTGTGCTTCCTGCAGGCGCTGCGTGCGTTCCAGTACGCGCTGCTCCAGAAGGATGTTCTGGTTCTCCAGCTCTCGGTATAGGCTCCGCATTTCGAGGAAATTCCTCACACGAAGCGTAATCTCCGAAGGGTCGCCCGGCTTGGTCAGGAAGTCGGTTGCGCCAAGCTCCAGGGCCTTGGTTTTCGCCTCCCCGGTAACGTCGGCGGTGAAGACGAGAATGGGGAGATAGCCCTCGTGGTCGCGCGACCGCAGCTTCGCCAGCACCTCATACCCATTGATTCCCGGCATGTGAAGGTCGAGGATGACCAAGTCGGGCTTATATTGGGCGACGATGTACTCCGCTTGCTGCGGGTCGGTCGAGGACTTGACATCCTCGTAGCCCGATTTCGCCAGCAGCTTCTCGAGAAAGAGGACGTTGGCCGGATTGTCGTCCAGCACAAAGATGCGCGATTGCGCGTGTTTTGCGAAGTTCAGCTTATGCACTTTTCACCTTGGGTTGGCAGGTGCGCTCCAAGAGCGCGAGGAACGCCTTGACGTTCAGCGGTTTAGTCAAATAGTCGAATGCGCCGGCCTCGAGCAGTCTTTCAACCTGACTCGGCGTTGCGTCGGCGCTGACGATCGCGATGGGGATCGTCGCAGTGGCACTGTCGGCGCGCAGCCGCTCGAGCACGACGTCGCCATCGATGTCGGGAAGGTTAAGATCGAGAAGGATCAGGTCGGGCATGTGCTCTCGCGCGAGATCCTGGGCCAGCGAGCCCTGCATCGCGACGATGAGTCGATATTCGCGATGCCCGGAGAGGATCTTCTCCACGAGCCTCACGTTGCTCAGATTGTCTTCAACGAGCAGGATGGTGCTGGTCGGGCCGGATGTCGGGAGGTCCGGCGTCGCTTCGACAACGGATTCATTCTCCACGAGCTGCAGCGAACTTTCCGCCGATGGCAATTCGAGGTAAAAGCACGCACCGGTCGTTGCTGGCAGCATGCCCAACTCGCCGCCCATCGCCTCAGCGAATCGCTTCGAGAGCGCCAGTCCGAGCCCCGTCCCTTCAACGCCGGTCTGCTCCGCACCCAGCCGCTCAAAGGGCAAGAAGATCAGCGCGTGCTTTTCTTCCGAGATTCCGTCGCCGGTATCGGAAACGGTGATTCGAGTGCGGTCACCGGTCTCGACGACCTCGATCTCAACCGCGCCGCCTTCCTTGTTGTATTTGATGTCGTTCGAGATCAGGTTCAGCAGCACTTGGACGATCCGCTGTCGGTCGGCGATGACGTGCTTGCCCTCGAACTCGGAAGAGACGCTGATCGTGATGGCGCGTTGGTTCGCGAGCGGCTGCGCCAGCGCCACGACCTCGCGGACCGCGTCCTGCAGTGCGACCGCTTCGTTGGAAACGGCGATCCGGCCCATCTCGATGCGCGAAATATCGAGCACCTCGTTGATCAGCTTGAGCAGGTGCCCCCCCGCGCTGACGATCTGATCGACCGAGTCGCGCTGGTCTTCGTTGAGATCATCCATCTGCAGCAGTTGGCTGAAGCCCAGGATGGAGTTCATCGGGGTGCGCAACTCGTGGCTCATGCGCGAAAGGAACTCGCTCTTCGCCAGATTTGCCCGCTCCGCCTGCTCCTTTGCCCCCATGAGCTTCTGGTCGCGGACCTCGATCTCGCTGAGCATGGCGTTAAAGCCGTCGACCAGCTCGCCAATCTCATCGTCGTGCTTCTTCTCAAAGCGTGTGCCGAAGAGCTGCTTCGCGGCGATCTCGCGCATCGCCGCCGCTAGCTGCAGGATCGGGGCCGAGATCATCTTCTGCAATCCGGCCCCGATCATCAGCGCAAGTGCGGCGCAGAGGACCACGAGGACCCCGATCATCATCGTGAATCGGTTGCGCCGCGTGTACCACTCCTGCAGGTCCGATTGAATGAAGAGCGTTCCCACCGGATCGCGGTTCTGCCGGATCGCGCGGGTCACCTGGAGGGTGTCGCCAGAGAACTCGGCCGAGTCCTGCCCGGCGCGAACGGGGATCGTGGACCGGACAATACCGGTGCGCGTGTAGCCGGCAAACAGCTTGCCGTCAGGCGTGTACAGCCCGGCCGCTTGGACCTCGCGCTGCGATTGGAGCACGTGGAGGGCATTCTCGACCGCGATGTGGTCGTTGGTTGACATCGCGATCGCGCAGGTGCCGCCGAGAACGGCGCCTTCGCTCTGCAGGTTGGAGAGCATCTGCGTTTTGAAGGTGTCCTGATCGTAGATGAGAAAGCCGGTGGCGGCGACGACAAGCGCCAAGATGCTGGCCACCGCTGTAATCAGCGTGAGCTTAACCTTAATCGAAACGCGCTTGAGCATCGTGGGCATCCAGCAGAAATCACAGGCGCAGTCGCGCCTAGTAAATCTTCGGATGGGCAACCCGCGATCCCCACACAATTGCGCGGCATTGACAACACAGCCTCCCCGCAGGGATACTTTGACTCCCCCGCGGGCGGTTAGCTCAGTGGTAGAGCACTACAATGACACTGTAGGGGTCACAGGTTCAAGTCCTGTACCGCCCACCAAGTTCAAATGGGGTTAAAAACTGTGTGATCAAGAGCGATTGCTAACCCTATCTGCTAACCCTAACTGGTGCACCAAAGCCAATTCTCATGGTCACTTATAGCTCCAATCCCGATTGCCGGAGGCTCCAACCTGATGTACCGATAGAGGTTCAACAGGCAATGGCTACACATGCGAGGACGTTTGTGTCACCGATCATTGGAATTGCAGATTTTCTCGAGGTCTGTGGGACGGGGGCGTTCGTTGAGTGCTACGGGCACACATTTCTCCTGACCGCCTCGCATGTATTCCTGGATAGGC
>JBBREM010000118.1:0-8008 GCA_038202925.1 Fimbriimonadales bacterium
TAGGTGAGCCCAGCATGTGGATGGCAACTTTGCAGCCCTACATGAAGAGCAAGGATATCCTCGTGTGCCCGACGGCGAACGTGATGCTCAAGAGCGTGACGTTTCCGGATCGGGCGACCGCAAGCATGGGAATGAACTCATACCTGGGGTTGTATTTCAACCACTACTACTATGCGAACTTTCCCAACGTCTGTGAAACCGTCGGCAAGGATACGGGTGCTCGACCGGTTACGACGAGCACCATGGAGTATCCCGCGATAACGGTCTATATGGCCGACGGCTTTGATAAGACTGTCGGGACGAGGACACCGCGTGGCTACTGGCTTGATCCAGGCTACGGTCTAGGCCGGAGATTTGGACTTTCAGATCGTCACATCACGCCTGGTGCCGGGGGGGGCGGGGGCAGAACCAACGTTGCGCTCATGGATGGCCATGCTAAATCTTATAAGACCTACGCTCTGCTCAACCAGATGGCTATAGACACCGGCACAAACGACTACGTCGATATGACCAACTACAACGCCGCCGGCGTGATTTGGGACGTGGACGCTCCCAATCCGTTCACTAAGCCCGGGCTTTATCCGAGCAATTGCTGTACGAACCCTTGATGGAAAGGCGCACCTGGATTGTGATGGTCGCCATTATCGCAACGATAGTGGCGGCTGGGTTCATATGGAAGAGCGCGAGCGCTCCGACTGAAACCATTACGGATTACAAGAGGATCATTCCAAAAGGCGCCGGCAAGTTTGACCGAGAATGAACTCGCCTAAGCGACCTGTGTTCCTGATGCCCGGATATCCGTATCTGACTCTGCTAGGAAATTGATGACCTGACCGGGCATCCGCCGTCAGGATGCATGCCGGAGCCCGACAGCGGCTTCCCCAGCGGCCAAAATAAAAGCCCAGCCCCTATTGCTAAGGGCTGGGCGATCTCAATCTCGGAGCCGTGTCTAGCGGCTGCCGGCCAGGTTTGCGCTGGGATCAGCTCCGCCGTCTTTTACGGCGGCGGTGCCATGCCCGGCAGCGGCATCCTCGCGCTGCATCTGTTCTTTCTCCATCTGCGCCATGCTCTTGGCCGGCGACGGATGATTAACGCCTTGCTCGAGAGCAGGGGGCGCAAAGAACTTGAAGCCCGCGAAGACGGCGACGCCAAGCGCGGCCACCGCGGCCACGACAGCCGCCACCTTTTTCATCGTATCGTTCATGAGCGTTGCGCCAAGGCCAAGTTTTTCTTTCCTTGTGCCTTCGCTGCAGCCGGATCGCTAATCCACATGGGATCGAGCGTTGACTCGCGTTTCATGGCCTTGGAGTGGCCGTCCGCAAACCCGAAGTTGGTCACGGTGCCGTACTGCTCCATCGTCATTCCGTCGCTCGTACCGCACCAAACCGCGCCATAATTGTCGAACTTAGGAAACGCGCTGATGAAGCAGCTGGTGCCGCAACCTGTTGGATCGAGGCCTAGGCCGATCGCCTGCGCCTCCGACTGGCTGTACATGTACCATCTCTGGTCGGCCCTATGCTGCCAGAAGCCGTTGTAGTACGACCACGTGCAAAAGAGCGGGACGAGCGAAATGGTGCCGGCCGGCTCGTCGATCGCAGAACCGTTGAGCGATGGGCTGGCACTTGCACTGGGGTTGCCGCTCGGATAGGAGGCAGCATCCCAACCTGAAACGCCGTAAGCCGTCAGCGGCTGGCTTGGCTTGTTGTAGGTGGGACCGTAGCTGAGGAAGCCGCCACCATTTGGCTCGGGGTTGTTGTTGCCGATGCAGTTAAGCGGAGCTCGTGTAAGACTGTCCTGGGGGCTCTTGGCGATCTCCCTGCTCTTTGTATACGGATCCAGGACAAAGTGGAACGAGTTGGTGTGCTGACACGGCAAGATGCCCCCGTGAAACCGGGTGCAGGCCCAGTCGGACATGCCGTTGCGCAGCATTGGGTTAATGTCGTCGTAGTCACCCATGTACATTTGAGTTGACAGCGAAATCTGCTTGACATTTGACAGATCTGCCGTCTTCTTCGCGGCTTCTTTAGCCTGGGCGAATACAGGGAATAGGATCGCCGCGAGAATCGCGATAATCGCGATCACGACGAGAAGCTCGATGAGTGTAAAGGCGCCCTTTTGCGCCCCTCTTCGAATGTTAATCATATGAGACCTTCCCGAATGCATGATGACCAAGAAGCTCTAACCGCTTGATTCCTTGGCATAGTAACACAACTTCGCGCTACGTGGTAAAAAGAACCTGAATCGAGACGCGAGTTGTACATGAAATTCTCAACTTGAGGACGCCAGGCTCTTGGGCACGCTGTCTAAATCTGTGGCCGAACCTGGGCGACGGGGGTACCTTCAAGGCATGCGTCCTGACGGTCGACAACCTGACCAACTCCGCCCTTTCTCCCTCGAACGCGATGTCTCGAAGTTTGCGGAAGGCTCGTGCCTCGTCAAGATCGGCGACACGCACATGCTGGTCACAGCGACGGTCGAGGACCGCGTGCCCCCCTTTCTGAAAGGCAAGGGGCAAGGCTGGGTCACGGCCGAATACTCTATGCTTCCACGCTCAGGAAGACAGCGAAACCAGCGTGATCTGATGAAGCCTAATGGGCGAAATATGGAGATTCAGCGCCTGATCGGACGCGCGATTCGAAGCGTCGTCGATCTCGATCGCCTCGGCGAACGCACGATTTCCCTCGACTGCGACGCCGTCCAAGCGGATGGCGGCACGAGATGCGCCGGCATTACCGGAGCCTATGTCGCCCTATACGATGCGATGCGTTGGATGCTGGACAAGCGAATGATCAAGCAGATCCTGATCAAGGAGCCTCTCGCCGCGGTGAGCGTGGGCATATCGCGAGGCGGGGAAGTGTTGGACCTCAATTACGACGAAGACTCGACCGCTCATACCGACATGAATGTCGTCATGACCGAGTCAGGCAAGTTCATCGAGATCCAGGGCACGGCCGAGCAAGACCCGTTTAGCGCGGAAATGCTGGGCAAGATGCTCAAGATGGCGAAGAAGGGGATCGACGAGCTAATCCTGGCTCAGAAAGAAGTGCTCGGCATCTAGGTGCGCACCGCTCGTTCTTCGATCTCGGCAAGCACCCCGTCGCGAATGTGGAAAATCCGGTCGGAGACGTCAAGCATCTTGTGATCGTGGGTGGCGGAGATGACCGTTACCGAGTGCTCCTGATTGAGGTGGCGCAGGAGATCGATAATCTCCTGTCCGGTTTTCAAGTCGAGGTTGCCGGTCGGTTCGTCAGCAAGCACGATCGATGGAGAGTTGGCCAGCGACCGCGCGATCGCCACGCGCTGCTGTTGGCCCCCTGAGAGCTCGCTAGGGCGGTGGTGGTAGCGATTGGCTAATCCGACCTGGTCGAGGAGCTTCATGCCCTTCTCGTCGGCTTCATCAGGCTTCAGTCCGGCGAACAGCATCGGCAGCGTCACGTTCTCCAGCGCGGTGCGCACTTGGATCAGGTTGAAGGTCTGGAAGATGTAGCCGATCGTGTGGCAGCGCAGGTATGCGAGCTCGCGCGGGGTGAGCTGGGCGATGTCGACGCTGTTGACATAAACCGAACCTTCGCTCGGCTTGTCCAAGCCGCCAATCATGTTAAAGAGCGTGCTTTTCCCCGATCCGCTCGGGCCCATGATCGAGAGGTATTCGCCTTCTTCAATCTCACATGACACTCCGTTCAGCGCGCGCACGGCGGTCTCGCCCTCCCCGTACTGTTTGACGAGGTCAGTCGTGCGGACCACCGCGCTCATATATCCACCCTAAGCGCCGCCGCCGCAGGCATGCGCGCGGCCTGTACGGCCGGAGCTACCGCCGCGACGACGGTCAGAAGAAGACCTAAAGACGTCGAGACGCCGACGACCGCCAGCGAGCCGAGAAAAGGCGCGCCAGAAGCCACGACGATGGCCATGCTTCCGATGAGCGAGCCGGTGAGCGATGCAACCAGTCCAATAACCAGCGACTCCAAGAGGAAGACTTTCACGATGAATCGGTCGGAGGCCCCGAGGCACTTGATCGTGCCGATCTCGCGGTAGCGCTCGGTGACGGACATCAGCATCGAATTGGTGACCCCGACGACGCACATGATGAGCGAGGTGGCGGCCAACCATTGAAGCCGCTGAATCTCAAAGGGCTCGGCGCCAAAGGTGTTTACCCGCATCGTTTGCACGGAGGCGAAGAAAGCCATGCCTAGGGCGATGCCGATGGCGGTGAGGCCGTGCCGCCATATCCTAACGCGGATGCCGGCGAGCGCCTGATTCCAGGCCACCCAAAGGGGCGGATCGACATCCTTGAACTGCTTCATTTTGTCTTCTTCGCCGCCATCACGATCAGGCCGCGCTGCACCAGCATCTGCAGGAACGCCCCGAGCGACGCATCCGCTTCGGCCTTGTTCATCTTATAGCGAATTCGCAATTCTTTCGAGAGCGCATCGAAAGTGAGTTTGCCGTCGATGAGATCCCAAACGAAGGAACCCACTTCCTCGAGTTCGTAGCTCTTGACCAGCGGTTTGCCGCTGCTCTTGGAGGCCATGCGCAGCAGCAGGTTCGGGCGGGCGAGAGGCCCTTGCACGGTCACGATGTTGCCCTCTCGGGAGCACGAGACTTCGGGGTTTCGGACCGGAATTGCCTTGCCCATCGCACCCGGCGACGGCGCGGACTGCTGCTTCAGCCAACCCAGTCGCACTGCGGCCTCCAGCGGGTGTGCCGGAAGCGGCTTCGGATCGTGACGATCTGATTCAGATCGGGCTGCACCGACACGAAAGCCCCTACCGATTCCAGTAAGCCCTTCATGGTCAGGTGGGTTCCGCATTCATCGGCACGAACTGATGGCTGCTTCAGCCGCAGCGCCGCAGTGGCCCACTCGGCCAGCTCGTATTTTTCGAGGAGCTGCTCCGCAAATCCCCAGCGCGAGCATTCAATTGAAGCACCACGCGCTTTGAACCAAAGGGTAGTCTTGCCGGCCTTGAATTCGTGGCGCTCCAGTTCCAGGCCATAGGGCATGGCAACCCGTAGCCCTAGGACAGCCCATAACTCACGCTCGCCGCGCTCGCCGTCGAAACTCTCGATCAGTTGCCTGAATGCCGGCAAAAGCGAGCCCTTCCGATCGCCGTCGATCTCGAGAAAGAACACGCGCGAGGTTGGCTCTGAGTAAAAAAGGGCGCCGCGTCCCTGGCCTGCGCCAAGCCACTTGTACTGCAGCCTGCCATCTTGCTCGTCAACCTTGCTTTGGAAGGCGATCCTCTCTTTCTTCGCGTCTTGGCCGAGCCTAGCCAAATAGGATTCGAGCTTCGTATCCAGCCGAAGCCCATCCTTCGCCTTCTTCCAACGAATCTGAATACTCTCTTTTCCCGACGAGGCAAGGCGGGCGTAGCCTTCCGCTCGGTTGCCGGAGACATTGATCGGCGCCCAATCCTCAGGATGCGAAAAGGCGAAGCCCTGCCAAGCGAATTCCGTATTCAACTGGCTTCGTCGATGTGATCGGACGGTTTGTGGGGAAGCGTGTTTTCCGCTGGGCGAGGCTTGATCTCGTGAACCTTATCGTCGTCTTCCAAGCTGTTGTGGAGAACGCGTTTGCTCTCTTCCAGACCCTTCTGGAGTTCGCCCATTCCTTTGCCGATGCCGCGCATCAGCTCCGGGATCTTCTTGCCGCCGAAAAGCAAGAGGACGACAACCAGAATAATGAGCAGTTCCTGCCCACCCAAATTCATCGGACTCTCCCTGCCACTTGCTTCACTACGTAAGTATAGACGTGGTTCGTCGGCAAAGGATCAACGCATTCCCGGACCGGTTCTGACGGGAGCCTCTTCGCCGTTTGCGCCTTTGAGCATGGCCTCGCCGTAAGCCCGGATGAAGTACCACCCGCGCGACTGGCCAAATATCTTCGGGGCGTTCGACATAGGTGGCGACTTATACTTGTCGTGAGCATTCGCCACTGCCGATTCAACTTCGAAGATCAAAGTTTCGCTCGACGTGCTTAGATCGGAGAACTTCTTGCCGGCAATGTCGTCATTAAGAGCCATCCCGGTGCGTCCGCCGTCCCCATTGTCGCAGCCCCATGGTCCGGTGGACGACATCACCCCGATTGGGCCCCGCTCCCGCGAGACGTTTGCGATCATCTTTTCGTAATACGGCCGAACATCGTCTTGCCATGTCGCCGCCGGTGGCAGAGCCCCGTTGTGTTCGTTAGCATACTGCCGGAGAGCCTCCCGCACATCGCCAAAGGAGTAGGCGCACTGGGCAATCGGTAAAGCCTTCTTGACGGTGGAGAAAATGAAGTAGCCCACGCCCCCACAGCAGAGAAGCAGGACACCGACAATGATTCCGATAATCAGACCCCATGGGGTCTTCTTCTGGGGGATCGGTGCGTAATAGGGAGGCGGCGTTTCCATCGGGGTTGATTCTACAGCAACAGGCCGATTACGTCCAATTTGGACCTACTCGGCTAGGGAAGTTAAACTAAGGCGTGGACGAATTGCGCACGTTGCCCAAGGTCGACGCGCTGAGCCGCGCGAAGGCGCTAGAGCGCTTTCCGGAGCGTGTGCGCGTCGCGGCAGCCAGGCGGGTCGTGGCGGCAATGCGAGAAGCCATACGAAGCGGTGGGGGCCTCGACGGCCATACGCCTGAAGAAATGGCAGTCAGGGCGGCCGAGCTAATCGAGGCAACGAGCCTGCGCCCGGCGATCAATCTGAGCGGGGTCATCCTGCACACCGGGCTGGGACGGGCGCGGCTGGCACCTTCCGTCGCCGAGCATGTGGCGGCGGTGGCGCGGGCTCACAGCACCGTCGAGCTCGATGCGGAAACGGGCAAGCGGGGAGACCGGCAGGAGCATGTTCGCGAGCTCCTCATGCAGCTCACCGGCGCGGAAGACGCGCATGTGGTCAACAATGCGGCGGCGGCGGTGGTGCTGTCGCTGAGCGCGCTGGCATCCGGGCGGGAAGTGATCTTGTCGCGCGGGCAGATGGTGGAAATCGGCGGCTCATTTCGGATGCCGGAGATCGTGGTTCAGAGCGGGTGCCGGCTGGTCGAGGTCGGGTGCACGAACAAGACGCGGCTCAGCGACTACACGAAGGCAATTGGCGAGCAGACTGGCGCAATCCTGCGGTGCCACACGAGCAACTTCGCAATCGTCGGGTTTGCCGGCCAACCATCACTGGGGGAACTGGCCAAGCTGGGCGTGGCTGTGATCGACGATATGGGGACGGGGTGCATTGTCGATCTCTCGCCCTTTGGCCTGCCCGCGATACCGACGATTCAAGGCAGCCTGAAAGCGGGGGCAGATGTGGTCACGGCGAGCGGGGACAAGCTGCTCGGGGGCCCCCAGGCCGGGCTCATTCTTGGGCGGCGCGAACTGATCGAGAAGATCCGAGTTCATCCGCTTGCGCGCGCCCTACGCGTTGACAAGCTGACCTTGGCAGCGCTCGAGGCTACGCTGCGGCTGTACGCGACGGGTCGGCAGAGCGACATACCGACGATTCGCTACATCAGCCGGCCCCTCGACGAGGTTAGAGAATTCGCGGTCCGACTTTCAACCTGCGTGCGCAACAGCACCGTTGCGCAGGGCACGACCGCAATTGGTGGCGGTTCCTCGCCCGACGCGGCACTCGCTACCTGGCGACTTGGCCTATCGGGCAGGAGTCCGGACAAGCTTCTCCAGACGCTGCGCGAGGCGGACCCACCGATCATCGGGCGCATCGAGGATGATGTCGTCTGGCTTGACCCGCGGACTCTCGATGACGACGAGGTCGAAATCGTCTGCGAGGTGCTGAGATCGCTGTAACCGACGAAGCGCGCTTCGAGCGCAATGATGTTATTCGTTCTCTGCTAACAAGGCTTGACCGTCACTCGCCGGAAGAGAAGGGCCATGCCGAGCGAGTCGCGGTTTACACGGTGGCCACCGGCGAGGCGCTTGGGCTCGACGATGAAGTATTGCTCAATCTGCGCTACGCGGCTCTGCTGCACGATGTGGGCAAGATCAGCGTGGACGCGCGGCTACTCGGCAAGATCGGGC
>JBBREM010000119.1:0-7996 GCA_038202925.1 Fimbriimonadales bacterium
TGGCTAGAGACCTCGCCTCTCTATTTAACCGAAATCAGCTCGATCTCAAAGACCAGTGTCGAGTTCGGCGGGACCGCCGAACCGGCTCCGCGAGCGCCATAGCCGAGCTCCGGCGGGATGGTGACCTTGCGCTTTCCGCCCACCTTCATACCGAGCACGCCCATATCGAACCCCTTGATCACCTGGCCTGCCCCAAGCTTGAAGGAAAAGGTCTGGCCGCGGTCGCGGCTGCTGTCGAACTTCTTGCCATCGGGGAAGGTGCCCACATAGTGGATCTCCACCATGTCCCCGTCCTTTGCCTCCGCTCCCGCGCCGGGGGCGATCTCTTCAATTGAAATCAATTTTCTCTCCTCCTCTGCCTTCTTGGCCAGCTCTGCCTTGGTCGCGGGTTTGACCGCCTCGATGTCGAATACTAGCGTCGAAAAGGGCGGGATGCCGCCTCGCTGCTTGTCGCCGTAGGCCAGCGTGTAAGGAATCACCAAATGGCGCTTCTCGCCGACCTTGATGTTCTTTAGACCTTGGGTGAAGCCCTGAATCAGCCGCGTCTTGCCCATCGTGATGTGCAGGGGTTCTTTGCGGTCGTAGCTGCTGTCGAACTTGGTCCCATTCAAGAACGTGCCGTTGTAGTGAACGTCCACAACCTCGCCATCTTTGGCCGGCTCGCCTGTTCCTGGAGCCGTGGTTTTCATATCGAGGGTCTGCTTGTCTCCCGGCCGGTCGATATGCAGCAGCTCGACATCGAAGACGAGGGTGGAGTTTTTGGGGATTCCATCGTTGTCCTTGTCGCCATAAGCGAGCGACGGCGGAATCGTCAGCCTCCGTCTGCCGCCCTCCTTCATGCCGGCAACGCCCTGGTCCCAGCCCTTAATCACCTGGCCCGCGCCGAGGGTGAAGATGAAGGGCGGCTTGCCCTTTGATGAATCGAACGGCTTGCCGTTCGTAAGGGTGCCGGTATATTCGACGGTCACGAGGTCTTTGGCCTGAGCGCTCCGGCCCTTGCCAACCTTGATCTCCTTTGATTCCAGATTCCCCGCGCCTTGGAAAGCGACGGCGACGGTCATGGCGAATGCCGCTAAGTACATCATCAGAAGTTACCTGACCGTAGCCCGTCATCCTGAGCGAAGCCGAAGGATCGCCGCAACCGAGGTCCTTCGACTCCGCCGCGCCGTCGCGTCTTCGCTCAGGATGACGACGCCTACGCCGACTCCGCGTAGCGACGGCGGTCGAACACGAGATCGGTGCAGATGTTCCAGACGTCCGGATTGATCTGGTTCTCCGGGGTGATCTTGCTGAAGTGCACGATCGCGCTGGTCAGGCCCGCCTCGAGCGCAAAATGCAGAAACGTCGAGTTCAAGACCATTCGTGCCGCTGGCTTCAGGCCGAAGCTCACGTTTGACACGCCAAGGATCGTGTTGACTCGCGGGTGTCGCTGTCTGATCTCCTTGATCGCCTCGATCGTCTCCGCCGCGGATTCGCGGAATTCCTCTTGGCCGCCGCCGAGGGTGAAGGTGAGGCAGTCGAGAAAGACGTCGTGGTCGGGCAATCCATGCTCGCGCGTGGCCGTCAGCAGTCGCTCTGCGACCTCGATCTTGTGCGCGGTTTCCTTGGCCATGCCCACTTCGTCGATGGTCAAGGCGACGACGCCGGCGCCGTAGCGCTGGCACAGGGCGAGAACCTTCTCCACCCGTCCGCCGCCGTCCTCGTAGTTGATCGAGTTGACGATCGGCTTCCCGGCAACGGTCTGCAAGGCAGCTTCGATCACGTTTGTCTCCGTCGAGTCGATCATCAGCGGGACGGTGATGTGCCGGTTATAGTTGGCGAGCAGGATGCGCATGTCGCGCTCCTCGTTTCGCCCGACATAGGCGGTGCACACGTCGAGCACGTGCGAGCCTTCGCCTTCAAGTTCGCGCGCCAGCTCGGTGAGGCCGTCCCAGTTCTCGGTTGCGAGCATTTCCCGAAAGGCTTTCGAGCCGTTGGCGTTCGTCTTCTCGCCGACGATCAGGAACGAGGCATCCTGCTTGTAGGGCTGGAATTGGTAGAGGCTGGAGCACCCGACCAGGCTGAGTGCCGCCGCCTGCTCGTCGGTCTGAAGGCGGAAGTCGAAGCCCGGAAACAGATGCCGCACCTTGCGCCAGTGGCAATCGGCGGTGTGGGCTCGCCCGCCAACCGCCTGAGCGACCGCTTCGATATGCGCCGGCGTCGTGCCGCAGCAGCCGCCGACGAGGGCGACGCCGGATTCAGACACGAAGCGATCGTGGTGTTTGGCAAGCTCCTCGGGGGTGAGCTGGTAGACGGCGTGGCCGTGCTGCATAACGGGAAGGCCGGCATTGGGCTGAACCGACAGCGGCCTCGTGGAAGTCTGCCCGAGGAAGCGAACATGCGCCGCCATTTCGACCGGGCCGGTGGCGCAGTTGAGCCCGAAGGCGGTGACGCCGGGGAACGCCTCGACCATATTCAGCGCGGCACCGAGCTCGCTGCCCAGCAGCATCGTGCCCGTTTGCTCCATCGTGACCTGCACGAAGAGGGGCACCTGCCGGCTCGTCTCAGCCATCGCGTTGTGCGCGCCGATGATCGTCGCCTTGACCATTAGCAGGTCTTGCAGGGTCTCAAGCAGCAGCGCGTCCGCCCCGCCTTCCAGGAGCCCGCGGAAGCCGTCGGCATACGTCTTCTCAAGCTCTTCCCAGGTCGCCTGGCCGAGTGAGGCGAGCTTGGTGCCCGGGCCGATGGCGCCGACTACGAACCGGGGCTTATTTGCGGTCGAGTGGTTGTCCGCCGCCCGTCTCGCAATTTGCGCCGCCGCGAGGGAGAGCTCATAGACCATATGCTCGATGCCATATTCCGCGAGCACGATCGAGGTCGCGCCGAAGGTATTGGTTTCGATCAAATCGGCGCCGGCGACGAGATAGCGCTCATGGATCGCCTGGATGGCATCCGGCCGGGTTAGGTTGAGCAACTCATTGCAGCCGTCAAGATGAACGCCCTCGTGGGTGAAATCCTCCTGAGTCAGATCGGCGATCTGAATCTGCGTCCCCATCGCGCCATCAAAAACGAGGACGCGTTCGGCAAGAGCATCTAACAGGGCCATAACCTATTGTGGCCCGAACACCTACGACTCAACCGTGCGCAGGAGGGAATGCGAAGCGGACCCCGGCCATGAGGCCGGAGTCCGCGGCGACTCGAATTGAATACGGGCTACTTGCCGTGCTTCATGCCGTACATGCAGCAGTTCATCGCCATCTTCTGACCGACCGCCTTCTCCTTGGCCGACATCTTCATCCACATGCCTTTCATGGTCTTCTGCTCGGACATCGAGAGGCCGCTCATCATGTGCGCCATCCCTTTCTTCTCGTCCATCGTGCTCATGTCCATCCCGGCATGTTTATCCTTCATGCACATCGAGCATCGCTTCATCATGACGGCCTTCTCGGCGGGGGTCATCTTCTGCATATGCATCATCGCGGTCTGCTTCTCATCCGCGGACAGACCCATCATCGCGGTCTTCATCATCATGTCGTGCATCGCCATATGGCTTTTGCCCTTCATCATATGATGGCCCTTCATGTGGCCTTGCGCGAACGCGGCGCTGGTGGCGAGGGTAAGGCTGAGCGCGAGGGCTGCAATAGTTAAGTTCTTCATGGTTATCTCCCGTTGTAGAGCACACATGGAGCGGGTCTGTCCGCGCGCGTTGTCGCTCTAATGTTAGTGTAGACCGCGAGATTGCCGAATCATTCCACGGTTTGGCGCTAAATAGCAAAATAAGTGGGCCTCTCGCCGTCGGCCGGTTGGTGGAGGTGCGCGGACACGGACAGAAACTTGTCATCCTGGAACTGCGTGAGGCACGAGCGCACGTGGAAGGATCTGACACTGAGGCCGCTGGTTTGTTGCCGAGTTCCACCACAGGCAGATCCTTTCAGTTCGCCAGCTCACTTTCGGGATGACAGAACAGTGCCGAGCTGTTGTTTCCATTGCGTTGGCGGTGTGGTCTTATCGCCTCTCGAACAGACTGAAGCCAAACTGAGACATTTGTATCCCCCGGCACACGCGTGCGAACTGCTCCTATCAGCCTCAGATCATGTGCCGAGGGTTTTAGAAAGCCTCTGAGGATCGCTCGACTCTGGCTGAGGATAGTCATCTTTTGGCTGAGTATGATCCAACACTGGCTGAGGACGGCCAAAGTCTGGCTGAGGACGGCCAAAGTTTGGCTGAGGACGGCCAAAGTCTGGCTGAGGATGGTCAAAGTCTGGCTGAGGACGGTCAAAGTCTGGCTGAGGACAGTCAAAGTCTGGCTGAGGACGGTCAAAGTCTGGCTGAGGACGGTCAAAGTCTGGCTGAGGATGCTCGCCTAGAGGCTGAGGGGCCTCCGAGGGCGGCTGAGCAGAGGCAGATTGCGAACTGTCGCGCAACGTTGATTCTTTGCTGGCTCAACAATTCACAATCCACAATCCAAAGGCGCTACGGGGCCATGGCAAGCGTCTCGCGGCCCTCGACCAGGCTTCTTCCGTGCTTGATGAAGTATTCAAACTCCTCCGGGAAGACTCGGATCGCGGCGGCGACGGGCCAGGCGGCGGCGTCGCCTAGGCCGCAGAACGAGCGGCCATCGATCTGGGAGCAGATCTCCAAGAGAAGCTCCACATCGCCGGCTTGTCCGCCCCCGGAGCGGATGCGATCGAGGATCTGGAGCATCCAGCGCGTGCCTTCGCGGCAGGGCGTGCACTTGCCGCAGCTTTCGTTCGCGTAGAAGAGCGCCGTTCGCCAAATGAAGGTGACGATATCGGTGTGCTCGTTGAGGAACATGCAGCCGCCGGAGCCGACCATCGACTTGACGTCCGCCATCTCCTCGTAGCCGAGCACGGCTTTTTGGCACGCTTCGGCATCGATGATCGGGACCGAGCTGCCTCCGGGGATGCAGGCCTTGAGCTTGCCGCCCTTCATGCCTCCCGCCAGATCGAGCAGCTCCATCAGCGTCGTGCCGAACTCGATTTCGTAATTGGCGGGCTTGTTGACGTGGCCGGAGACCGAGAAGATCTTCGTGCCGCGCGAGTTCTTCGTCGACGCGCCGAGCGAGGCGTACCATGCGCCGCCCTTATCGATGATGACGGGCGCACAGGCGTAGGTCTCGACGTTGTTGATGACCGTCGGCTTCTCCCAGACGCCGGCGACGGTCGGCAGGGGGACGTGGGGGAACTTGAGCCGGGGCATCCCGCGCTCGCCCATGAGGCTCGACATGAGCGCGCTTTCTTCGCCGCACTCGTAGGAGCCCGCGCCGAGGTGGATGTAGAGTTCGAAGTCGAAGCCAGTTCCGAGAATGTTCTTGCCGAGAAGGTTCTGCGCGTAAGCCTCATCGATCGCGCTTCGGAGCGCCTTGGCGGCATCGAGAAACTCGGCGCGGATGTAGATGTATCCGGCATCCGCCTGGGCCGCCCACGCGGCGATCGCCATGCCTTCCACGAGGAGGAAGGGCGTCTTTTCCATCAGCTCCTTATCTTTGAAGGTGCCGGGCTCGCCCTCGTCGGCGTTGCAGATCAGATAGTGCGGCCCCTTCTTCTCTTTGGCGATGCCGTTCCACTTGATCCAAGTGGGGAAGCCTGCGCCGCCGCGGCCGCGCAGGCCGCTTGCCTTAAGCTCGTCGATCACGGCCTGCCGCTCCATCTTGACCGTCTTCTTCAGGGCATTGAAGCCGCCGGTGGCGGTGTAGCCCTTGAGCGTCGCGAATTCGGGCTTGTGCGCGTGTTCGAGAAGAAGCTTCCGTTCAGCCATTTCTGGGTTGGATTCTACCGGAGCATTCTGCTCGCGGCATCGGCGTAGATGCGCACGAGCGGTTCGAGGCACGCGATCTCGACGCTCTCGTTAACGGCATGAATGGTCGTGTTGAGCGCCCCAAATTCGACAACGGGGATGCCTCGCGCGGCGAAGAATCGCGCGTCCGAGGTGCCGCCGCCAGTCGACCGCTTCGGTTTCGCTTTGCATTCTGCCTCGATAGCCTGCTCAAGGGCGTGGACGAGGTCGCCGTGTTCGGTAAGGAAAGGGAAGGCGTTGATGCTCCATTCGACCGGGTCGTGGATGCCGTATTCACTTAGGGTTTGCTCAATGCGATGCTTGATCGCATCGGCGTTCCATGCGGGAGTAAAGCGCAGGTTGAATCGCAGCTCGGCGAGGCCGGGAATGACGTTGTATGCCCCCTCGCCCGCTTCGATTTTGCTGATCTGGAACGTCGTGGCGGGGAAGTATTCGTCAGCCTTTCCCCAATCAAGCTGGACCAAAGCCGCCATCGCCGGGGCAAGACGGTGGGCGGCGTTGTCGGCGAGCTGCGGGTAGGCGGTGTGGCCCTGAACCCCGCGTACAACGAGGCGTCCGTTGGCCGAGCCGCGGCGGCCGATCTTGATGGCGTCGCCAAATCGGGCTTCTGAAGTCGGCTCGCCCACAAGTGCGCCAGTGATTTCCACGCCGCGTTTGAGAAGCGCGGCCAGCGCGGCGTCGGTCCCGTCGATGCTCGGCCCCTCCTCGTCGCTGGTCAGCAGCACGGCGACCGTACCCCGGTGGCCGGCTGTGGCCACTCGCCGGGCAGCCTCGACCATCGCCGCGACGCCCGACTTCATATCCGCAGCGCCACGGCCGACTAGCAGGTCGCCTTTGAGGGTGGTCTGGAACGGGTCCGATTGCCAATCCTCCAACGGCCCGGGCGGAACGACATCGGTGTGGCCGCTGAAGCAGAACAGCGGCGAGCCGCTGCCATGGGTTGCCCAGAGGTTGGAAACCTCGCCGATGTTCAGCCGCTCGACCGTGAATCCGTGCGCCCCCAGGTACTCCGCGACAACATCCTGGCAGCCAGCGTCGTTCGGCGTCACGCTCGGCCGCGAGATCAATTGCTTAGCGAGTTCTAGAACGTCGGACATTGAAACCTCAGTCGCGAAGCAGGTCATTGAGGCTTGTTTTCGCGCGCGTCTGGGCGTCGACCTTCTTGACGATCACCGCGCAGGCGAGGCTGTGTGATCCATCCTTCGCGGGTAGCGAACCCGGCACGACGACCGAGCCGGGGGGTACGCGGCCGTACATGATTTCTCCGGTCTCCCGGTCGAGGATCTTGGTGCTTTGGCTGAGGAACACGCCCATGGAGAGGACGCTGTTTTCCTCCACGATGACACCTTCCACCACTTCGCTGCGCGCGCCAATGAAGCAGTTGTCCTCGATAATCGTGGGACTCGCCTGCAGGGGCTCGAGCACGCCGCCGAGGCCTACCCCCCCGGACAGATGCACATTCTTGCCTACTTGCGCGCACGAGCCCACCGTGGCCCAGGTGTCGACCATCGAACCCTCATCGACATAAGCGCCGATGTTGACGTAACTCGGCATGAGAACGACATTCTGGTCGATGTACTCGCCTTGCCGCACGGTCGCAGGAGGGACGGCGCGATAGTTGCGGTCGGGCACCTTGAGAGGCACCTTATCCCAGCAGTGGATGTCGCCGAGATTCATCGCGCGGTTGTCGACGAGACGGAAGCTGAGCAGGACCGCTTTCTTGATCCACTGATGCGTGGTCCAGGTCCCGGCGATCTTTTCGGCTACCCTCAACTCACCTTTTCCGAGGGCCGTCAGCACTTGATGGACGGCGTTGCGCACGTCCCAAGGCGAGTCGGTCGGCGTGAGAGTGGCGCGGCTTTCCCAGGCCTCGTCGATCGTCGTTTGCAGGTCGCTCATATCGTTCCATCCATGAAATTGCGGATTCTCTGCAGGGCATCTCGGCAGACATCGAGCTCAGGCACCAGCGCAATACGCACGTAACCTGCGCCGGGATTTACGCCGCTGCTCTCGCGTCCGAGGTAGCTGCCTGGGAGGACAGTGACGCCGGTCTTCTCGAAGAGATCGCGCGTGAAGACCTCGTCGTCTTGCACGGGCATCCAGAGAAAGAAGGAGGCGTCGGGTGTAGCGGCTTCGGGCAGGAGTTCAGCCGCCATCGCAAATTTCGCTTGGTATTTGCGGCGGTTCTCTTCTACGTGCG